>CAJWRP010000102.1 GCA_913046025.1 uncultured Chloroflexota bacterium | reverse complement strand
TCACGAGGTTCGTCTCCTCGCCGTTCGCGCGGAAGTATACGTCGCCCGATGTCGCGGACAGCGCCCGCAGGATCACCCGGCCGACGGTCGTCTTGCCGGAGCCACTCTCACCGACGAGACCCAAGCACTCCCCCTCGTACAGGTCGAACGAAACGCCGTCCACGGCGCGGATCTGACCCACAACCTGCGACATGACTCCACTGCGTATTGGGAAGTGCTTCTTCAGGTCGCGCACACGCAGTAGAGGCTCGCTCTTCTCGAGTTTCGTCGTGGGTATTGCCTCGTCGTGCGCCTTAGGCATTGGAGGTCTCCCCTGACTCGAAAGGGTAGAGCAAGCAGGCAACCTCGCCACCGTCTGCCGCGATGTCCGGCGTTCGGTAACCCTCAGCCAATGCGCCCTCCACCGAGCGTTCAACCGCTGCGGCCTCTTCTTCCAGATTCAATGAATACCTGAGAAGCATGGCCATGCTCAGGATTGTACCGATGGGGTTGGCAATGCCCTGTCCTGCAATATCCGGCGCGCTGCCATGGATAGGCTCGTACAGGCTGATGGCACGCTTTCCCCGGCGTCCCTTGCGTGGTAGTCCGGCCAAGCTGGCGGACGGTTGCATGCCCATGGAGCCCGATAGCACTGACGCCTCGTCTGACAGAATATCACCGAACATGTTCTCTGAGACGACGACGTCATAGTGCGCTGGGTTCTTCAACAGCTGCATTGCCGCGGTGTCAACCAGGATGTGCTCTAACTCAACTTCTGGAAAGTCCTTTGCAACCTCCACAGCGATCTCTCGCCAAAGCCTGCTGGTTTCCATGACGTTGGCCTTATCCACAGAGGTAACCAGTTTCCTGCGGCCCATGGCCATCTCAAATGCCATGCGCAGAATACGCTCGATCTCCTGCTCGGTGTATTTCAGCGTATCGACGCCCCTGCGCCCGCGAGACGTCTCCCAGCGGCGTTTGGGTTTCGCAAAGTACAGACCCCCTGTAAGCTCACGCAGGATAATCATGTCCACGTCTTTAAGGACCTCGGGTTTAATTGGGCTGGTGTTGATTAGCTGTGGGTAGACCTTTACTGGTCGTACGTTGCCGTACAGACCAAGCATTTTTCGCATGGCCAGTATTCCGTCTTCAGGTCGAGTCTTCGCGCGGGGATCGTCCCACTTGGGTCCACCAACGGCGCCGAATAAAACAGCATCGGTATCGGAGATCAGCTCCTCAGTGGCCTCGGGCAGTGGCGTACCGAATTCGTCGATGGCGTTGCCACCCACTCGACCCTCTTCGATTTCGAAGTCGTGGCCGAATCTGCGGGCGACCGCGTTCAAGACCTTTGTCGCTTCTCCGATAACCTCTGGTCCAATACCGTCTCCTGGCAGGACGGCAATAGAGAATTTCATAATTTGCTCCTTGTAATAAAATAAATAAAAGCCGGTTATAAATACTCCTGTGGTGAGTAAATTTGGCGGAAAATATTATATGCCATAAGTCCAGAAAAACCTAAATTTAATAATGCAAAAGTGAGAAGTGGGAAAGCCGTCGGAGGTGAGATATGACTCAAAGTGAGAAGTACGATGCAATCGTTGTAGGTGTAGGTGGCATGGGTAGCGCTGCTCTTTACCACCTGGCCCAACGTGGCAAACGGGTATTGGGGATTGAGCGATTTGGCATTGCCCACGACATGGGCTCCTCTCACGGGGTGACTCGCATCATCCGCATGGCCTACTACGAGGACCCAAGCTACGTGCCTTTGTTGCGCCGGTCGTACGAACTCTGGCGAGACCTGGAAGCCTCTGCAGGCGAGCAGATTCTTCATATAACTGGAGGCATAGACGCCGGCCTCCCCGACAGCCGACTTTTTCAGGGTGCCCTCAGTTCCTGCATTGAGCACGAGCTTGAGCACGATATTCTCACTAGCGACCAACTCAGCAAGCGGTTCCCCGGATTTAGCCTTCCCTCAGAGGTCCAGGCCATATACCAGGCGGACGCGGGCTTTCTCACACCAGAGCGCTGCATCGAGTTACAGGTTGCAGGCGCGCAAGAGCATGGAGCCAAAGTGCATACGAAAGAGCAGGCCATGGAAATATCGGAGACATCCAGTGGCGTTCGTGTCGTGACCGACCAGGGTGAGTACGAGGTGGAAACAGCTGTGATATGTGCCGGAGCCTGGACCGGCAAACTGCTTCCTGAACTGGCGCCAAACGCTGTCCCCGAAAGGCAGGTGCTAATCTGGACGGAGCCCCTGAAGCCCGAGTCGTACACGCCGGAGACGTTTCCAATATTTCTTTTAATGGTCGAAGAAGGACAATTCTACGGATTCCCTGCATTTGACGTACCGGGCTTCAAGATCGGTCGACTTCATCATCTGGAAGAGATCGTCGACCCGGATACAATCGACCGCGAGCCCAATAGCCGAGACGAGTCGATGCTGCGGCAAGCCGTCGAGCGCTATTTTCCTGATGCTGCCGGCCCTACGCTATCAATGAAGGCCTGCATGTTCACCAACACCCCGGACGAGCATTTTCTGATTGATCGTCTTAAGCCCGATTCATCAATTGTCGTGGCGGCTGGATTTACGGGGCACGGCTTCAAGTTCTGTAGTGTGGTCGGAGAGATTCTGGCGGATATGGCCATCAATGGCGAGACTCGGCACGATGTGGCGATGTTCAAGATAGGCCGGTTCGAATAGGGACGCATGCAAGGATGAGAATAGGAAACGTGTTTAATTAATTAAAGATGATTGCTGGTTTTAGGTTAAAAGAAGAGGAAGTCATTGACCGTTCAAACACCCTGACAAGTCTGGAAGGGTTACTGTTGCACATTGCCCCTGGCGCCTTAAATAGCATTCTAAAACAGGCGCAATTGAGCGGGAGAATGTGACATGCATAGATTTTTAGTCCTTATCGAAAAAGCCAGTGGAAATTACTTTGCATATTCCCAAGGCCTCCCAGGCTGCATCGCAAAGGGGAAATCTCATGAAGAAGATGAACGTAATATTCACGAATAGATCCAGGAACACGTACAGGGCCTGATAGAATATGCTGAGGCCATTCCAATATCTGAATTATTTGCGGAATACATTGCCGTGCCCTAATAACCTTACGCTTCAAGTTTTGTAGTGTGGTCGGCGAGACTCTGGGGATCAAGGGCGTGATTCAACACAATATAGCGATATTCAAGATAGGCCGGTTTGGGTTGGGATAATCCAGAAGAAAACCTGCATTGACACCGTATATCGCATTGTCTCAAATTCCCATAAAATATGAAGATGAACCATATTCTGCAAATGGCTGATCTGGTCACGAGAAAGAAGACTGCACTTCGCCTCGATCCGTCCGATACCTCGTCAACGCTGGCCGATATTTTAGACACGTATCTCAAGCACTGCGATGTTAAATCCTTGCTAGAAGAGGGGCGAATCACAGAGAGCTATGCGCACTCATTGCAGGACCTTCAAGACCTTGTGTACGTCAGCGCGGACGACGGGAAGCTGCATAGCATGTTTAATGGCATAGCCTTCAGACAAGGCGATTCGATTATCGAGCTCCACGCAACTCCCAGCCCTATTCCTGCCTTCGTTGGCGACACTGAAGTTTCCCTGCTTGATATTCAAATCGACCGTATTAATGTCGGTTACGACAGGAACTGGGTTGGTTTTCACAAGCGCAGGTGGGACCGCAACGAAAAGAAGTATTCAGGATTCATCTGCGAGACGCTGACTGCCCAGTATTCCAAAGATGCCGCGTCGGAAATCCTCCGTCTAAAGACTTCAGAGTCAAAGCTGAAACTTCTTAGGGCGCTGGCAGAGAGAATATGGCGAAGCGATTTTGAGAACTACTCTCGGTTCATCGGCGATAAGCTGCAATACATGACCGGTGACGAGACTCTGACGAACATCATGAACGGCGGCGGCGGTATCTGTTCCGAAAAGATTCAGGCGCTAAAGTTGGTGACAGACCACCTGGGAATCGAGTCCCAGTACGTGCTGGCCGGAGCCGATGCTTCCGAGGAAGTGCCTGAAGAGAAGCTTCGGGAGATGCTGGCAACCTTTGACTTCCGCTTTGCCAGACGCTACATGCGTTACTGGCAGCACGTAGCCCTGCTTTACATTATCGAAGGCCAGGAGGTTCTGGTCGACGTAACCAACGGCAACATACCCTTTTTGTTTCTGACAGGCGAAGACGCTAAGCGAGTCCTAAACGAAGAGGAGCCGTCGCCTGTATCTGTAAAAATGTCCTTAGTTGAAGAGGAGTTTTACTACCACAGGGTTGCCCAGGATATTCCTGAGAACCTTTATTTTGCGATGGAGGGCTGGATAGAGGATGTTGATCTGGTTCAGGTTTTCGACAATGAGCTCGGCCTATACATCTCTTCAGACTTCTTCGTGACTACCATCGTGTATAGAAATATAGCTGTCTTTGAGAAGCTGAAAGGGCAGTATATTCAGGCCTGCGAGAAGGCGGCGGTTGAATGCGAAGTCAACGGTGACTGGTCGATGGATACGCCAGCGGGACTTGAGTTCCGGAGGCGTTGGCCCGCGGCAGCCAAAAAAATTATTGATGCGGAAGAACACCTTCTGAAACGTTACGAAGAGTGCCACGGGTCGGGCCATAAGGCTGGGCTTGTCTTAATGAAACTGGAGTCTTAAATTAAGACGATGATGAGGAGATACGAGACTCCAGATAACGTCGAAGAGCTGTTGGACAAGGTTGTTGTTGCCGCAAGAAAGACCCGATTCTACCCCAGCGTAATTCCTGGGGACATTAGTATCGTCAGCGTAAGTGACCTTGCCCTAATCCCCGTTACCCCTCTTGCTGAATATCGAAGGCAGCCACTCTCCGACGTGTTGGCGGAGCCGGATGACGTTCAATGGATAGCAGGCGCTCTTGGCGGGCAGAACCCAGATACTGTAGCAATCGCCGAGGGACCCGAGGAAGCGGCAATACGCTTTGACATCTTCATGGACGCCTTGAAGGACTGCTTACCGGATGCTATCAAGTGCACGTGTGCTATAGTATCGTCGGCTGAACGAAGATATTTCGCTGCGGAGACGGCCACGATTCTGATCCATTCCGGAATACCAGCCCACGTGTTTTTGGATGACGATCGCGCCAGGATTTACGAGTTTCTGGACATTACAAGACCAGAAATCCTCGTCATGCTCGTGGACGAAGTGGATGAGGCTGCGTTGCCGGAAAATACGAAGCTATGCGTCACCTTTCGTCGATCTCAGAGGCTGCGACAGTTTTCGCAGCTAGACATGTATCTGGTCGACGGACTGGGATTCCTTGGACAGTCGACAGACTGTCAATCTTACAGGCTGAACAATGATGAGTTTCTATTTCAAATTTCCAATAATGGGAAGATGGTAGTGACGGCGTTGCGTAACCGGGTGCGTCCTGTGATAAGACTGGAGTTGCAGGACAGGGCAAAGTCACTGACCGATAACACCATTGAGTTGGTTGAATTGTCTGCGAAGCCCTAGCGATGGGTAAGATGCCAAAAGTACCTGAAGAGGTTTATGTAAGGTTGCATGTCGGTGGCTGCGCAACGTGTGAACGGGCATGTGAGAGTCGTGAGTAATTAGGTTTAGATGAAATTCGTGCTGTTGCAAACACTTTCAAGATGGATAAGGCGAGGCCGTAAGAAAAGGGAAGTCGGCGTTGCCTTCCTCATCCTCGTACTGGCTGGCAGCGTTGTCGGCAACGCTGTAACGTTTTTTGTTTATGACCAGCCGCACCAGTCTGACCTTACCTTCACTGATGCCATATGGTACAGTGCAATTTCGATCACCACTATTGGTTATGGCGACTATTTCCCAATCTCGTTAGGCGCCAGAATCGGTACAGTATTTTTCATCATCTTGACTGGTCTGGCAGCCTTTACGACTGCCATAGGCATGGGCATAGACTGGCTGATGGAGAGGCAATATAAGGAGCGGTCCGGTATGGGTAGTCAAGGCGTTAAAGACCATCTGCTCATAATTAATTTCCCCAGCGAGAGACGAGTCCGCCAAATTATAGAAGAATATTTGATGGACCCTCATCACAAGAACGACGAAATTGTGATCGTTTCCAATCAACTGGAGACACTCCCTTTTAACTTGCCTAATGTGCACTTCGTTCGAGGCTCGCCTTTGGAGGAAGAGACCTTTAAGCGAGCGAACTCTCACCATGCCAAGCTGGCTATTGTGCTGAGCACCAGTTATGACAATCCTGCCAGCGACAGCATCGCCGCTTCAATCGTGACGATTCTTGAGCACATCAGTCCAGATATGAGAACTGTTGCCGAAGTGCTTAACGCTGAGCATACGCTTTTATTTAATGGCGCAAAAAACGTCTCGCTGGTATACACATTTCAAATATCCAATAACCTCATCGTGCAGGAGGTGCAAGACCCCGGCGTAAACAAACTGACTCAGGCAATCACCAGCAACCAGATAGAAGGTACGTTGGCCAGCGTGGAGGTGGTTGACGTCACGAACGCTCAGATGCCCTACATAGACGTAGCCAAGAATCTTTTGGATTCCGATATCAATCTGGTTGGAATCATACGGAATAATACTGTGCACGTGCAGTTCGACGGCCTGTCGCTGGCCCAACACGATGTGCTGGTTTATGTCTGTTCGACACGTACCGATTGGCCTTTTCTGCGAGCTCTCATAGGGCTGTGACTCAGTCGAGCCTTCCACCATGTCTGCTCGGAAGCATTACTGTCGAAACCAGGGCGCGGCTCCGCGAGACCCTGCTGATGGCGGTACGTGATTTCGAGTTTTATGCGCAGAGGTATAGCTCGTCAGGGGCGTCGCTGGCCGACATTTCCAGCAAAGACCCGGTCGATATTCTACGCAGGCTGCCAATACTGGAACCGGGAGATCTGGATGAGTTGGCAGCGGAAAGCCTGAGCCGGGTTGAAGGCATTGTCGATATGGAAACCTCTTCTGGCACGACTGGCAGTCGAAAGCGACGTTTCATATCCTATGAAGATGATGCATCGGAGACTGAATTTCTTGCAGAGCTTTTCAGAGTTTGTGATCTGCATTCCGACAGCCGCGTAGCCTGCCTCGATACTGATCCTCTAACGCTTATGGTCTCCTTCACAAAGGCGCTGCAGTCATTGGGCGTCGGTGAGTCCTATATGTATAGTGTAGGGTCGGATTTCGAGGCGATGCTGGCTGACCTTCCGCGCTTGGATCCGACGGTTATTATTACGGTTCCATCCATTATCGAGAAATGCTTTAAAGTGCTCGAGTCGCATTATGCGGCAGGGTCTGGAACGAGTCTCGAAAAGATAATATTCGT
>CAJWRP010000101.1 GCA_913046025.1 uncultured Chloroflexota bacterium | reverse complement strand
CAAACTGATGGCCGACTTCGGGGCTGAAGTGCTCAAGATAGAGCGTCCTGGCGCAGGGGACCCCGCAAGAAACCTGGGGCCATTCGCACAAGACGACGCGCACCCTGAGAAAAGCCTCCTGTTCGCCTATCTCAACACAAGCAAACGAGGAATCACTCTCGATCTGAAGTCGCCCACGGGTAGAAGCCTGCTGGAAAGTCTAGTAGCGCAGTCTGACATCCTGGTGGAGAACTTTTCACCTAAGGTCATGCCTGCATTTGGCCTCGATTACGAATCGCTTCAGAAGATCAATCCAGTTCTTGTGTTTGTCTCCATATCCAATTTTGGACAGACGGGGCCATATCGCGATTTCAGGGCAACCGACATCGTCGAATATGCGCTGGGCGGGCTAATGTACATTCTGGGCTCTCACGATAGGGAACCCCTGAAGCACGCGTTGCGTCAGACTCAATTCAAGGCGGGTACAAATGCGGCCACCGCTGCCCTGATAGCGTACTTTAATAGGTTAAAAACAGGGCAAGGTCAGCGTGTCGACGTTTCGGTTCAGGAAGCAGTAGCGTCTGCCCTACGCGATACGGTTTCGCTCTACAGCTACAACGGTGCTATCCGCCAACGGCAAAATTCCTATACCGGTGACATGCCCAAGAGTCCCATGCCCACCAGTGATGGATACATTGTACCAATCCATTTCGGCGGCGCAGTGGACTGGGATGCGACAGGCGATTTCCTGGGCGAACCTGATCTGAAGCGCCAAGAATTCTCCACTCCAGAGAGTCGGCTTGAGCATGCCAAGGAGCTTCATGAGACGCTGGAGAAGGCCTTTGGCCGTTGGAATAAGTACGAGCTGTTTGAGCAGGCTAACGAGAGGCGAGGGAGCATATATGGAGTAGTCCAAAGTCCCGCTGAAGTTGTCGCCAGTGGGCAATACAGACATAGAAACTACTTCACGGAGATAGACCACCCTGTCATCGGTTCAGCAACATACCCCGGCGCTCCGCTGATCATGAGTAGCACACCATGGAAGACGTCATCTCCGGCACCTCTTCTGGGCCAGGACAACCAGCGTATCTACTGCGATCAGCTGGGGCTGTCTCCAGAAGAATTAAGTATTCTCCGAGCGTCTGAGGTGGTATAGCTATGAGTTTAGCTCTGGACGGGGTACGTATTGTAGAAATGGGGCAGCTTATTGCAGTTCCACATGCCACGAAGCTCCTATCGGACATGGGTGCTCAGGTCATCCACATAGAGTCGTGTGCAAGGCCGGACAACTATCGCCTACAGTCGTTCTACGGCAACACAGTCGAAGGCAATTTCTGGGATCGGGCCGCCAACTATTACGAGCAGAATCGTAACAAACTAAGCCTTACCCTAGACCTGAACGATGAGACCTGCCTTAACATTCTAAAGGACCTTATAAGCACCAGCGATGTCTTCGCGGAGAACTACACGCCCAGGGTAATGCGGAATTTTGGCCTGGAGTATGACCACCTCCGCAAGATTCGTCCCGACATTATCATGGTGTCCTCTACAGGCTATGGCTACGTTGGCCCATGGTCCACATATGGCGCAATAGGCTATTCCACCGAGTCGGCTTCGGGCCTTGCGTCGATAACCGGGTATAGTGATGGTCCGCCCAGGCTTCCGGAAATTCCCTACGCCGACTACGCAGCCGCCGAGCACACGGCGTTCGCGGTGATGGCGGCGCTGATTCACCGGGCCAACACAGGTGAAGGCCAGTTCATTGATGTCTCCCAGTCGGAAACTCTGACGTCCACGATACCCGAGGCGATAATGGACTTCACTGTCAACGGCAGGACTGAGGAACGCATTGGAAATGCCCATCCTTCTATCTCTCCTCACGGCTGCTACCCGTGTGCCTGTGATGACTCCTGGATTGCGATTGCCGCCGAGACCGATATTCAATGGCGGTCCCTTTGTCAGGTGTTGCAGAGAGATGCCTGGGCGAAGGACTCTCGATTCAAGGACTCAGTGGCAAGAGTTGATAACAGAACCGATCTGGATGCTGTTATTTCTGATGCAACTGCCTCGTGGAACGCCAACGAGCTGATGATCAGGCTGCAGAGTGCGGGAGTGGCTGCTGGAGCGGTACTGAATGGGAAACAGATGCTCTTTGACTCTCATCTCAAGTCCAGGGGGTTTTACGAGGTGGTCGAGCACGACGAAATTTCCGGCGTGCCTTCGTTGCCATACAGCAGTAGGCCCTGGAAATTGTCGCTTACGCCTGGAGGCTCCCGTTCAGCGGGCCCGACAATGGGGAAGCACAACACGCTGGTGTTGGGGCAATATCTGGGTGTATCGGAAACTGCAATATCCGAGATGGGGGAAACGGGTGTTATTGGCACCGGTCCCACCACGCCGAGGCCACCAAGAGTGGTTCCCCTTGAGGAACAGCTCAGCCGTGGCCTCATCATTTCCTATGAGGATAACTTTAAAGATCAGCTGCGCGACCGTTTCGATTAGGTCCGGGGCCCTCCTGAAATTTCTGTCCCTTTGTGGGCATGAAGATTCCTTGTCCGACATTGCTTTCAGGCCTATAATCAGGTCTAACTTAAACTGTCTGCTGATTATTACTTATCACAGCCCTTTATGAATAGACTCTGGAAAGAGGCCTTTTGAATATACCTGACGCCATAGCCATTGACGGACCTGTAGCATCCGGTAAAACAGCCGTTGGCAGAGGCATCGCTCGAAAGCTGGGTATGCGATTTCTGGACACTGGCATTATGTATAGGGCTGTGACTTGGATTGCTCTGGACAGGAACATGCATATCGGTGATGAAGACCAGCTCTCAACTCTGGCAGAATCGGTGAGGATGACTCTTGTGACCGGTGACTCTGAAGATCGGTTGTTTCTGGACGAGATGGACGTGACTGATCATCTGAGGGCGGCGACTGTTGAACGGTATGTTTCTGCGGTGGCCTCAGTAGCTCGGGTAAGAATTGCCCTGGTTGAACGCCAGCGGGATATTGCCAAACAAGGGCCAGTTGTCATGGTCGGTCGGGACATCGGAACTGTGGTCCTTCCCAACGCCGAGTTCAAGGCATTTCTAGACGCTTCTGTGGATGTGAGGGCCCAGCGTAGACATTCGGAAATGGTCGCTAAAGGCCTTGAATCTAACCTGGAACAGGTCAAGGCGGACCTAGCCAGAAGAGACAAGTTGGACACCGAGCGAGATAACTCCCCTTTGCGAGCAGCCGAAGATGCAGCCGTCATTAACACCGACGACCTTGGCTTGGAAGAGGTTATCACCAAGATATTGAAGCTAATGGAGTCATCCAAATGAAGGACTGGCCTTACCACTCATGTAGGTTCTTGCAGCGCCTTGCCCTGAGGCTCTTCGCAAGATGGGAGGTCGTTGGACTTGAGAATGTACCTCCTATGGGTCCGCTGATCATCGTGGCGAACCATCAGGCAAATATGGACCCGCCCATGTTGGTGGCCAGCCTCAATCGCCGGATCTACTTTCTGGCCAAGTCCACCGTGTTTTCAAATCGATTTGTAAGCTGGCTCCTCGACATGTATGGCGCCTTTCCCTTGGACAGGGACAAGGACATGGACATTGCTGCCTACAGATGGGTCATAAAGCAACTGAGGGGAGGCAAACCAGTCGTGCTGTTCCCCGAGGGCACTCGAAGTCCGGGCGGTATGATTAAGGCCAAGTCAGGCTTTGCCCAGATAGCATTGCATACGCAGGCCTCCATCTTACCGATAGGCATCGTTGGAACCGAAAATATGGGTCCGTGGGTGCGGGTGTTCTTCCCGACTGGATGTCTGAAGATAAACATAGGAACGGTCTTTTCCCTTCCCGATGTGCAGGGCAAGCCAAGCAAGGAAATCATCGACTCATTTGCCGACATGATTATGGACCGGGTTGCTCAGCTTCTCCCGGAGAGCCATCGTGGTTTCTACGGCCAGCAGCAAGAAGCACCACCTGAAGCTCCAAAAAGGCGTTGAAAATTTAACCATCATTTCGGATAATGCAACAAGGCAACATTTCGCTTTAACAGCGCAACGTAGGCATCCAAGGGGCGTCACATGTGCGGAATCATCGGCTATACCGGCAACAGGCAAGCAGCTTCTATAATTATTGAAGGACTTACTAGCCTTGAATATCGAGGTTACGACAGCGCGGGCATCGCCGTAATGGACAAGGATGGCGATGTGCAGCTGTACAAATCTGCAGGCAAGCTCTCCAACCTCAAAGAGGTTCTCAGCAACGGAATGCCAGAAGGCGTTATCGGCATTGGCCACACTCGCTGGGCTACTCATGGTGGTCCCACAGAGTTCAATGCGCACCCTCACACCGGCTGTTCAAACGATGTAATAGTTGTTCACAACGGCATCGTTGAGAATTACCTCGAATTGAAGCAGGAGTTGACCGAGAATGGCCATACCTTCTCCTCCCAGACGGACGCCGAATGTATTCCTCACCTCATTGAGTCTTACCTGCAGGACGATTGTTCACTGGAAGACGCTGTGATGGTTGCGGCCAAACGAATTCGAGGAGCCAACGCAATCGTGGTAATTTCGAAGCGCGAGCCGGACAAGATCATATCCTTCAAGTCGGGGAATGCGGGAGGCATCGTTGTCGGCTACGGCGAAGATGAGATGCTCCTGGCCAGCGATCTACCTGCTCTGCTGCCGCACACGCGTGAAGTCGTCTACCTGACCGGCGGTGAAATGGTCGTCGTTACCAAGAATGACGTTCGTTACACGGACTTGGAAGGCAATGAGCTGGAGAAAACGCCTTTAAACATGCCTTATGACGCCCTCACGGCGGCGAAGGGCGAGTACAAGCATTTCATGTTGAAGGAGATACATGAACAGCCGGAAGCCATCATAGATGCGCTTCGTGGTCGAGTCTCTTTCGATGATTTGTCTGTAAACTTGGACACTTTTCCGTATTCCGATGAGGAGCTTGCGCAGATAAATCGAGTAGTTATCGTTGGTATGGGAAGCAGCTTGCATGCCGGGATGGTAGGACGGCTCTGGATGGAGTCTCTCGCTGGTATAGCCACCGAGGTTGATAACTCATCGGAGTTCCGTTACAGGGATCCTGTCATCGACGAACACACGCTGGTAGTCTCTATTTCGCAGTCCGGTGAGACGGCCGATACCCTGGCTGCAATGGATGAGGCAACAGCGAAGGGAGCACGACAAATAACTCTCTGTAATTACGAGGGCACACAGACCACTCGCGTTGCCGATGGCACCATTCTGTTAAGGGCTGGCCTGGAAGTAGCGGTAGCCTCCAGCAAGACCTTTGTATGCTCTCTTGTGGCACTTTACCTACTCTCCATGCACATCGGAATAAAACGAGGCCACCTTTCCAAAGAGAAATGTGCGGAGATGGTGAAGGAACTGGCTCGGCTTCCCCAGATGATGGGCGCGCTGCTAACCAAAGAAAAAGAAGCTCAATACGGGGTATTGGCCAGGCAATTTGCCACAAGATCCGACTTTCTATTCCTGGGAAGGGGTTTCAATTTCCCCCTTGCCATGGAGGGCGCCATCAAACTCAAGGAGATAAGCTACATCCACGCTGAGGGCTATCCGGCTGGAGAAATGAAGCACGGTCCGATATCGCTGATCGACGAGGAGATGCCGGTGGTGGCGCTGATTCCACAAGATCCGCTCTATGAGAAGATGCTCAGCAATATCAACGAGGTGAAGGCCAGAGGCGGCACGGTGATCGCTGTGGCCACCGAGGGAGACGAAGGTGTCAACGAAAATGCCGACCATGTCATTTACATACCCAAGGCCTCTCCCAACGTCACCCCTATACTAATGTCCGTTCCGATGCAACTGCTGGCCTACCACATAGCCGTCCGTCGAGGCTGCGACGTTGATCAGCCTCGCAACCTCGCCAAATCAGTAACGGTAGAGTAACTCACCTCTAGAATCCCTTGCTGGTTGTAGGCAGGTTTGGCCTATGCTAACTTATGGGCATCAAGAAGAGGTCATGAATGTTATCTCACGTATCTAAATTTGGCATTTATCTCAATGTCAAAGACAGCAAAGTAGTCCGCATCACATCGCCCTACTGGTTCCCGGAGGAGCCTGACTGGACATACGTGACCAACGAGGTCAACGCTACCCTTCTGGATATACGGGCCACGATCAAGGAAAAGAAGCTGTCGGACTCGGCAGATTCTGTAACCTGGGGGAGAATTCCTCTGAAGGACTGAAGGCGGGCCTCAGGACGGTCGTTTGAGCCAAGCACCAGCAGAAAATACTGCAAAACATTCAATATTCAGTGTGCCGCCAGCATTGCGGTATCCAGCATATAGGGCGTACTGGCTTGGCAGTTTGGCGTCTGTCAGCGGGTTTCAGATGTTCCAGTTTGGTCAGCTGTGGTTAGCTTATGAGATAACTGGCTCGCCCCTCTTTCTGGGATATGTTGGACTTGCCAACGCCATTCCAGCCATTGCATTAAACCTATTTGGTGGAGTATTCGCCGACCTCTTCGACAAACGCAGACTCATTCGCGTGACCCAGCTAATTACCGCCGCTCTCATATTTCTGTTGGCGGTTATGACGATGCTGGACATTGTCCACATCTACAACCTGCTGATCATCGCCTTCTTTGCAGGAGCGGTTAACGCTTTTGATCAGCCAGCGAGGCAGGCACTCTACCCCCACTTAATTGATCGAAAAGTCATGATGAGCGCGGTGGCATTGAATTCGAGCATCTGGCAGGGCACGCGCATCGTTGCTCCAGCTGCCGCGGGTGGAATCATAGCCTTCTTGGGAACCTCTATAGGGTTCTTTATTGCCGGTGCCGGATTTGTGGTCATGGCCCTGATCATATCGACGATAAAGGTGCCGCCAATCAAACGAGGAGGCAGTGGTAATGCCGCCAAAGATATGCTTGAGGGCGTTACGTTCATCGCAAAGAATTCCATCTTCTCGTTCCTCATAGGTATGACCTTCTTCAATAGCTTCTTTGGTTTGGCATACATCTTCATGATGCCGATTTTTGCCGTTGATATCCTGAAGGTCGGCGCGGATGGTCAGGGCGTGATAATGGGTGTGAGCGGTGTTGGAGCGCTGGTCACAACCATGTTCTTGGGATCTATAGGGAACATCCGCCAAAAGGGCCTCCTATTAATCGGTGGCGCCATTGCATTTGGGACGGCGCTGGTCTCCTTCGCTCTGGCCGCTGAATTTCATGGTTCGTTCATTTTGGCTTTGGCCATCATATTCTTCGTTGGAGTCTTTAACTCCATCTACATGGTCTCCATCATGAGTTCGCTACAGATCATGGTTCCAGACCGCATGCGAGGCAGGGTCATG
>CAJWRP010000100.1 GCA_913046025.1 uncultured Chloroflexota bacterium | reverse complement strand
GGCGTTCACATCCATGATGCGATGCCAGCCATCGGTGTCCAGGGGGTCCGAGACCAGGCCGCTGCTGAGTCCCGCGTTGTTCACCAGGATATCCAGCCTGCCGAAGTTGGCAATCGTCTGCTGAACGAGTTCCTGCCAATTCTCTTCGCTGGTCACGTCAACGTGCACGAACACTGCCTTGCCGCCAGCTTCCGCAATCTCCGACTCTACCTTCTTGCCTTCGTCGTCATTCATGTCGGCGACAACAACCGTAGCTCCCTCTCTGCCAAAGAGTCTTGCTTCGTCCGCGCCCATTCCTCGTGCGGCGCCGGTTATGATCGCCACCTTATTTTCAAGTCTCATTTTCACACTCCTTAACGGATTACATACCCGCAGCTTGAAGGAACCAACCAGGTAAACAAGCTACGTATATTTGCTCGCGCCATTCTTACCCAGAAACCTTGACTTGTCCACCGTTCAACTCGAAATAGCCTGCGGTTGCTAGCCTAATTGAGAATATTTTGCCCTGCAATACGACAAGGTATCGTGGTCCACGCCAATGTCCGTTGTAGTATTAGGCCAGTGGCTAGGCGACCCTCATCAATAGGAGAGATGCCATGTTACACACCATCGCCAGTTTGTTTATTCGATATAAAGCTGCTAATCTATTCAGGCCTTAAACTTCGCCTATTGGCATGATGTGCACACCCATTTGGGAAGGTTCAACGCCGGTAATTCGCAATAAACTTGCACCATAAATTCCAAACGAAATTCTGCGGGATATGAAAGTTCATATATGAAAATTGCCTTCATCGCAATATTCGCGGCCCTTTTAATGGCGGCCTGCCTTCCCGATGTGGGAACCGAATTATCAGAAGAGGAAGCCAGGGCTCTCATCGAGAGAGAAGTATTGAACACTTGTGAAGGCAGAAGTACCAATTTTATATCAGATATATTGGCTTCAGCTGGCAATTCAACCGCAGTCGCTTCTCGGGACTGGTGGACATTCTCGATTAACATGTCAGGATCAGAAGTGCCCCTGGAGGCACGAGTTTTCCCTTCAAAGATTGTGTCCGGACCGTTCGTTGTGCATCTGGTGACACAGGCCTGCGGTTGAGTTTTTTTAAGATTTCAAAAAGGCATCGGCGTCGTTTCTGCTGACATAACGCCGATGCCTTTTTCTATTTGCGCTAATTCTGAAATTACAAAGACTCGCCATGTCAAAGTCCGGTGTCTGATTGGCATGGGGTCTTGAATAACGTGAGCCATATATAGTCTCAACGACCCTAATTACTTTTGATGGTCGGAAAAGAGGCGTCTGAAGGGCAGATACAAAAAACTGGGCCTGGATTACAAGCGACACTCAGACGCAAAAGCGACAGGTACTCGCAGGTGTTCAACCCAGGCCCGAAAAATCAGTAGTGCAACAAGTATATTAACGAACCAATGTTAACATAGCAGGGCGGTGGATGGTAGCATGTAGGTTACCGCTACAAGCACACTACGGACGCTAAGTTAAGGCATAGGAACAGCAAATGGGCAACACTTTCGGTCATCTTTTCAAAGCGACAACCTGGGGCGAATCTCACGGCGACGCCGTAGGAGTGGTGGTGGACGGATGTCCTCCTCAGATGCCTCTGACCGTGGCCGATATCCAGAAAGAATTGGACCGCAGGCGTCCAGGCCAGAGCGAGATTTCGACTCAGCGCAAAGAGGGCGACCAGGCCGAGATACTTTCCGGTGTTTTCGAGGGCAAGACGTTGGGTACGCCTATAATGATAGGTGTGTGGAACCGGGATGCCCGCAGCCGAGACTACGAGCACATGCGCACTGCCTACAGGCCCTCCCATGCCGATTACAGCTACGACGCCAAGTATGGTATTCGCAACTGGATGGGTGGAGGTCGAGCCAGCGCTCGAGAAACTATCGGTCGTGTGGCAGCAGGAGCGATTGCGCGAAAATTCCTGGCCAACGAGTTCGGTCTAGAAATCGTGGGCTACGTGAAGCAGGTGTGGCAGCTCAAGGCCAAAGTAGATTCCAACACAGTGACTATGGAAGATGTGGAGTCCAACATAGCGCGATGCCCGGACCAGGACATGGCAATACAAATGATCGAACGCATCAAGGAAGCGCGCAAAGACGGCGATTCCCTAGGCGGTATCGTGGAGTGTGTCGCACGCAATGTGCCGACAGGACTGGGTGAGCCGGTATTCGATAAGCTGGAGGCGGAACTGGCAAAGGCTGTACTGTCCATGCCAGCCTGCAAAGGCTTCGAGGTCGGCTCCGGCTTCGGCGGCGTGACTATGACTGGCTCCGAACATAACGATCCTTTTTACAGTGAAGGCGGGCGTATACGTACCAGGACTAACTACTCCGGTGGAATTCAGGGCGGCATCAGCAACGGCGAGAATATAATCATCCGCGCAGCCTTCAAGCCAACGGCGACTATTATGAAGGCACAGGAAACGGTGGATACCGACGGCAACGCCACAGTGATGCAGGGCAGGGGACGCCACGATCCTTGCGTTCTCCCAAGGGCAGTGCCTATCGTGGAGTCTATGATGGCCCTGGTCCTTGCCGACCATGCCCTACGCCAACGCGGCCAGACCGGTAGTTTTGAATAATTGGCAAACCGACATTGCACACAGCGCAGCTGGACTGATTGAGCGCGGCGACCCAATTGCGGCACACAACGTAGCAGGGTTGGTTGAGTGCGGTGACCCAGTTGCAGCACCTAGCTCGACAGGACAATTAGTGGGCGTGCAATTGGGCTGAAGCACACACAAATCTACACATTGCTTGCTAATACAAAAAACAAAAAAGCGGGCAATAATGCCCGCTTTTTTTGTCTTCGACTAGATTTACATGGACTAGACTACTGGCGAAGCGCCACCGTCAACGTTTACAGAAACGCCAGTTATGAATGCCGCTCTCTCAGACACAAGAAAGGTGATGAGGTCACCGGCTTCTCTGGTCTCGCCTACGCGACCCAGCGGAACTCTCTTCCCCATATTTTCGTACCAAGACTCCAACGTCACACTGGAATCCTTCTCATGGGCCGCCTCCCAGCGACGCTCGTGCTGCATGCTCTTTATGAGGCCAATGCAGACCGTGTTCACCAGAATGTTGTCCTTGGCGTAGTCCTTGGACATCTCCTTGGTAAGCGCGATGCCGGCCGCCCGGCTGACCGAGGTGGGCACAGATCCGGCAGTCGGTGCTTTGCCGCCCGGTGTCGTGATGTTGATGATACGTCCGCCGCCTTGGGCTTTCATGAGCGGTATGACCTTCAGGGAGCATCTGATAGCTCCGAATACCTTTAGCTCAATATCGTACTTCCAGGTCTCGTCCGATACTGTGTCGAATACAGCGGCAGCCGATGTACCGGCGTTGTTTACCAGGATATCGACTCGACCGTGAGCCTCAACGACCTTCTCAAACAGGGCGTCGATGTCTGACTGGCTGGTTATGTCCGTAGGCACGATCATAACTTCATTTCCGGTGGCTGCCTGAATCTCCTCTGCAGCCTTGGCAAGGTTCTCTGCTCGCCGCGCACATATGACGACCTTCACGCCCTCTTCGGCCATGCTCATTGCAGCAGCCTTGCCAATGCCATCACTAGCACCCGTAATAACGGCGACTTTGCCGCCTAATCCCATATCCATGCGTTTTATCTCCTCATGCTTCGTTGCTTTCCCACCGAGGGCTAATCTTTTGGGCTAAGTCTATACGATTCGTCAAGAAGGTCGGTAACATAACGAACCGTGAGGTCTATGCCCTCACGCTGCGCACCGTATTGAAGCTGCAAAAGGCACCCAGGATTGGCCGTTGCAATGACATTGGCGCCGCTCTCCTTAACTGCTTCCATTTTGGTATCGAGAATTCTCAGAGAAAAGTCCCGCTCGGTCAGGGTGTACGTGCCGCCTGCTCCACAACACATGTCAGCGTTGCCAAGCTCTACGAACTCGATGCCCGGAATGGACCGCAGAAGGGTTCTTGGCTGAGAGGTCACCCGCTGGCCGTTGGCCAGGTGACAGGAGTCCTGATACGTAACCTTATAGTTTAGATGGCCCTTGGGTTCTTCAAAGGGGAGGTCCACCAGGAATTCGTGAATGTCCTTAACCTTTTCGCAAAATTTCTCGGCCTTTTTTGCGTAGTTCTCATCGTGGCGAAGCAGGTGGTCATACTCCTTCATACGTGAACCGCAGCCAGCAGAGGCCACGATAACGACATCAATGTCAGTGGCCATGAAGGCGTCGATGTTACGTCGAGCCAGATCGCGCGCCGTTTCCAGGTCGCCTACGTGGGTGTTGATGGCGCCGCAGCACACCTGCCCTCGCGTGACCACAACCTCGCAACCGTTGCGACTAAGCACTCTCACAATAGCGTTCATCTCCGGACCATGTACAAGAGGCATTACACAACCGGCCAACAGCGCGACCCTGGCCTTCTTCTCTCCTTGGGGAGAAATAACCTGACCTTTGGCTTCAAAGACGCTCCGGGGCAGTGTTGGCATAGAGGACTCCATCTCCGCGAGGTCCCTTGGCAGCATCTTCAGAACGCCGGATTTTCTTACCATCTTCTGCAAACCAGAAAGCTGATACATGCGCATGCCTCCGACAAGCATCGCCAGTCGTCGCTGGTGAGGGAGGATTCTCTTAAGCGAGACATCCGATATGATTTTGGATAGTAGGCCCTTCTTACGATGATTCTCCACCTGCTGCATGGTTGCCTCAATAAGACGACCGTAGGGAACGCCAGAGGGGCAAGCAATCTCACAGGCCCTGCACTGAATGCACAGGTCCCAGTGGCGGACCACCGTTTCTGTGATTCCTATGCGGCCTTCGTTGACGGCCTTCATCAGGGCGATGCGGCCCCGTGGCGACTCGGCCTCCAGACCAGTTTCGACATATGTGGGACAGGCCTGTAAGCAAAATCCGCAGTGAACACACTTGTAAAGATCAGACTCTGAAGGGGCGTCTGGGCCGGAAAAGAAAAGGTCCATACCCGGCTTTATTGATGGGCTGGTCATTAAATCCTCCCCATAAATCTGCCTGGGTTTATGATGCCCTTTGGATCGTACTGCTCTTTAAGGCTTCTCATTATCTTAACGGTATCGCCCGCATCTCCCCACATATCGATGTTCGCCTTGGCCTCTGTCGGACAGCGTTCGATTATCATGTGTCCGCCTAGCTTGCCAACAACCTCACTAGCGTTGCTAAGGACCGTCGAAATGGCCGCCGGACTGCCGTCCCCGAACCAGCAGACTTGACTCGTACCATAGCCGGGCTGCGAAACGACAGAGAATTCTAATCCCTGTGCTTCGCCAAGTTGGCTGGCTACATCAACGGCCTTGGAAGGCAGGACGGATACTCTGGCCATCGCCTCCGGATAAGCATCTTCGCTCCAACCGAAATCAGTCAGATTGCGCCACAGATCACCCATGCCCACAGAGTCTACCTGCTCCACCGACAGCGGACTTTTTTGGTGGCATAGCTTCAGGGTTTCCTTCATGAATCGGGCTAGCGTTCTGGGCCTTCCACCCAGTCTGATAGCAAGGAATGCGCTGCCCGAGGCACTGGTGAACTCTCCGAACTGGTTCGCGTTGGCATCGAAAGCAGTCAGCGACAACGGCATTACGTCGCTGTTGAAGATCGACATCGCGGCACCGTAGCATGACAAGACTGAATCGAAGGCCACCAGGATAGTAGACTCCTGCCTAGGCATTGGCGTGAGTTTGAATGACACCTCAGCGATTATCCCCAGAGTGCCAATGCTGCCGATATGCAACCGCGCCATGTCGTATCCACTGACGTTTTTGACAACCTGGCCACCACTCTTTACTATGCGCCCGTCGGCCTGCACTACCTTCATGCCTATGGCCAGATCGCGAGGGCTGCCGTAATGCCACTTCAAAGGACCGCTGGCTCCGGATGCGAGAATGCCGCCTATAGTCGCATTGTCCGGCATAGCGACATCCATAGCCAGGAATTGATCTTGTGCAGCCAGTGTCCTTTGAAGATCAGACAAGGTTATTCCTGCCTCCACGGTCACTGTGAGGTCCGCTGCATCATGCTGAACCATGTTGTTAATGCGAGTTAGGTCGGCAACGACATCAAGCCTGCTTATGGGATTACCCAGATCCATGCGGGTGCCTCCTCCCCAGGGGGCAACGGCCATACTTTGCTCATGGGCAGAAGACATTACGGCGGCCAGATCATCAACATTACTAGGAGTAACCACCACCTGCGGTGCCAGACCATCTATGTTATGTCTGTCCACTGAGTCACTGACATTGGCTACACCAATGGCTTTTTCCATAACCTGTTTGGCTGAGGTTTTTTCGGTGGTCATCGGCGGGCTTCCAAAGAACGACTATCCGCGGTCAGCCATGGATAATATATGGCTGTCAAATTGTATATCGTCAATTCTAAATCCACGCGTCGGGTCCGGCGCGGGATATTGCACCAGAGAACGCAATTTCATTGCAGGAAGCGCCTGTGGGAAATATCTTGGCGGGATTCAAAAGGTCCCGGGTATCGAAGGCAGGCTTCAGGCGGGCCATAGCCTCCAGATCATCGTCCGTAAACATGAAAGGCATGTATTCCTGCTTCTCAAGACCTATGCCGTGCTCTCCAGAGAGAACTCCACCAGCCTCCACGCATATCTTCAGTATTTCGCCACCGATTTTCAGAATAGCTTCGGTATCACCGGGCTTGCGCTCGTCAAAAAGAATCGATGGGTGCAAATTGCCGTCGCCGGCGTGCAGCAGGTTGGCGATAGGGTATCCCGACTCCTCGGATAGCCCCTTGATGCGGGAGAGGACCTCCACTAGCTTGGTGCGCGGAACTGTGCCGTCGACAAGAAGGTAATTGGGGGCCAACCGACCTAATGCACCGAGCACACCCTTGCGACCCGCCCAAAGTCTCTCACGCTCTGAAGGATCTGTGGCCGTGCGTATCTCCATAGGGTCGAATTCATTGCAAACGCTTTCTACCTCAGCGACCTCTTCTTCCACAGCCTCGTCCATGCCGTCGATCTCCACCAGCAGCTCGTCGACGTCGAGGAGTCCACTTCGCGTGGATGCGTAGGCACCCACGAGGACGACCACTAAGGCGAGGAGGGCCCACACCCACCAGAGTCGACGGGATCCGGATGGTGCATCCGCCCCTGGACCACCCTCATTCCCGGATTCGACCCCGACACCGTCCTGATCCACCCTGCCCCCGTAGACCGTGTCCCCATCGGTCATCGCCTGAACCCGACCATCACGGTCTCGGCATGCAACCGGATCCCGTGTAGGTCGAGGACGCGTCGAACCACCTCGTCCATCAGGCCATC
>CAJWRP010000099.1 GCA_913046025.1 uncultured Chloroflexota bacterium | reverse complement strand
GACGTAGTCTACTTCAGCGGCGGCGGTGCCACCGAACAGGGCGACCGGCCCTTCCTGGACCTGCGACGCCTGGACACCGGCGAGACCGAGCGTCTGTTCCGCTGCGATCCGGGCCGCTACGAGTCCTTCGTGGCGTTCGCCGGTGGCGAGGACCGCTTCGTGTTGCGCTCCGAGTCCGTCGTCGATGTGCCCAACTACTATCTGGCCACCTTTGGCAAGGAGATCGAGGCGATCAAGGGCGAGGCCACCCGGGTCCTGACACGTGAACCGATCACGCGCTTCGAGGACCCCACGCCCCAGCTACGCGAGATCGAGAAGCGCATCGTGCGCTACGAGCGTAAGGACGGCGTACCCCTCAGCTTCCACCTGCATCTTCCCCCCGGCTACAAGAAGGGCACGCCGCTGCCCACAGTGCTCTATGCCTATCCTCTCGAGTACTCCGGCACGACCACCGCCGGACAGGTCAGAGGCTCAGCCCAGCGCTTCATGCGTTTGTACGGCGCCTCCCACCTCTACTTCTTGCTCCAGGGCTATGCAGTACTCGATCTGACCGCCATGCCGATGCTCGGCGATCCCGAGACCACCTACGACACCTTCGTGCCCCAACTGGTGGCCGACGCAGAGGCCGCGGTGGCCAAGGCCGTCGAGATGGGAGTGGCCGATCCCAAGCGCATCGGCGTCATCGGCCACAGCCACGGCGGGCTCATGGTGGCCAACCTCCTGGCGCATACCGACCTGTTTCGGGCCGGCATCGCTCGCAGCGGCTCGTACAACAAGACCAACCAGCCTTTCGGCTTCCAGTCCGAACGTCGCTCCCTCTTCGAGGCGAGGGATGTCTACATCCAGCTCTCTCCGACCTTCTTCGCCGATAAGGTCAACGAGCCGATCCTGATCATCCACGGTGACGACGACTCCAACCCGGGTACCCTCACGTTCCAGTCCGAGGTCTTCTTCGAGGCCGTGCGCGGTTCGGGCGGCACCGCCCGGCTGGTGCTGCTGCCCTTCGAGGACCACGGCTATCGAGCCCGGGAGAGTGTGGAGCACGTGCTCTGGGAGCAACTCCGGTGGTTCGACAAGTATGTAAAGGGCGCTGGTACCGCAACGCCCCAAAGCTCCGATTTGGAGTGCCGCCAATAGGGGCGTTACGACCTAACACAGCGCTGCAGCTGACGCGTGCCACGGATTATTTCAAGTGGTTTTCACGTGAAAGGTTCTGTTCTTTATATCAGTTTAACCCGATCCACGCGCAGCTGAGCTAAGCGATAGCCAGATAGGACGAACACCTTGAAAACACATGAGATGACAGACCAGCACGGTTTGCACGGTGCGCAGGCAGTCCTGATGGTGGTAGACGTCAGACAGACGCTCGATTGGTATCGCGATGTCTTGGGTTTCCACATTGACTTCGAGCACGGCGACCCGCCAACCCACGCTCGGGTATCGTCCGGAGACCGTACTCATGCGAGCGCTATTCGGATTCGCTTCGAGCAAGGGGCGCCACCAAGCGATCCGGCCTCGGGTTGCTATCTCTACCTGCACATTGGGAAAGGGATGGACGAACTCTGCGAGGAATTTAGGGCTCGAGGTGTAGACATTCAAGAACCACCGGTCGACAAGCCATGGGGCCGGCAATTCTCTATTCGAGACATGAACGGCTACATCCTGAGCTTTCTGACCGCTGGCTAACAAATCGTTGCAGACAGACCTGGACCTCGCTTGCGCTCGGAGCCAGGCTGCTGAACAATAGGACGTTATATTATCCCTAATAAGCAAAGGAGCAAGATATGCCTTCATGACGATTATTTGCGATGAACAACAACTACCACCAGAAGGACAAACAAGGGATTTGTACAGTCGCTTCTTTACAGTGGGCGAAAAAGTGCCTGCAAAGAAGGCGCGGACTGGGAAGTTTTCATGAACTTGGATTGAGTGCGCACCAGATTAATGCACTCATGGCTGTCTGGCGCAAACACGATGACAACCCCGCCATCCAGACCCAAGGTATGGGCTTGAATATCGTCGGAAATGACCGCCCGGTGACTCGGTTTATAGACGTGCAACGCTTCACCAACTTAACTGCTCCACACGTGTGTATTTTCTGGACAGCTGGTCACACAATGGGATATCGAGTGTCTACTGCGCACGGTCGCGAGTGTGAGTTCTTCGATATCGAGGATGGTCTTTGGGTAGCCGACAACGATACGGATATTCAGAAAACCGTGATGAAAAATTATGGGGCGGGGATTCAGGGAATGCGGATTGTTCGCCTGTATGCATGAGAGGTTGAACTCATCTTATTCACGTACTCCTAGGTCATTAAATAATTTTTACTATAGCTAAAGAAATTGAATCTCAAATAATTAAAAATGCAGTATGCAAACACCTGAATATTACCACCCTTTAGATCTATGGATAACAAGTTTTGTTGAATATGTACAAGAAAACACATAACAAGAACATCCAGTGGATTGCCAAAAGCTGATGTAGGCGTTAGGTATTACTTAGGAAAGGAGCAAGAATGCCTGAGATCAATAATCCCGACTTGCCTACGATCAATCGTGAATACGCGGCCAACCACGTTCAGCGGGTTAACATGGCTGGCTTCCATGCACCGAAGATAGGCACCGTGCGCGTGGGTGTGCTCGGCATGGGGCGTGGCATCGGACATATCAAGGCCCTGGTCCAGATCGAGGGAGTCGAGATTCGAGCTATATGCGACAAGGATCCCGCGGAGATAGAGAAGGCGGCTGTCTGGTTCAAGGACATCGATCACAACCCGGAAATCTACACCGACGGCGAAAACGAGTGGAAGAAGCTGTGTGAACGCAAGGACCTGGACCTGATCTACGTGTGCACTCCGATTCCACTGCATGCACAGATGTCAATCTATGCCCTGAAACACGGCAAGCACGTCTGCAGTGAAGTGCAGGCGGCCTGGCAGATGGAGGACTGTTGGGCGCTCGTAAAGACCGCCGAGGAAATGCAAAAACATTTCATGATGCTCGAGAACTATTCCTACATGGATTTTCATCTTGTGACGATCAACATGGCGAAGCGGGGTTTCTTTGGCGACATAGTCCATGCCGAGGGCGCATACAACACGAGCAAGCTGAACAACAACTTCCGCAAGATCCCGGACGGCTACAGCGACATGTGGTGGCTACGCGAATACGGCAGGCGCCGCGGCAACATCTATCCGACTCACGGTCTCGGCCCCATTGCCACGTGCCTGGATATCAACCGGGGTGACCGCATGGACTACCTCGCGTCAATGGAGAGTAACGACTTTACTTATGGTCCAAGGGCGAAGGAGTTACTGAAGACCGATCCGCTTTACGAGGAGTTTGCCGACCTGCCGTACCGTGGCAACATGAACGTGACGCTGATTCGCACGGTGAAGGGACGTACAATGATGATCCAGCACGATGCACATACTCCATCACCGCACAATTTGATCCACGGTATCTACGGCACGAAAGGGGCGGCGTTGTTTGATCCCGGCCCACCCCGGTTTTCCAAAGGGGATCACCGCTGGTACAGGCCTGACCACGACGAGTACAAACGACTCTATGACGAATACACGCCGGAGATTTATCGCAAGCTCAAAGAGACTTCTGAGGGCCACGGTCACGGTGGCTCGGACCTGCGCATGGATTGGCACGTTATCGACTGCCTGCGTAACGGCCTCCCTATGCCGATGGATGTCTATGATGCTGCGACGTGGAGTTCGATCGTACCGCTCACGCAGTGGTCGGTTCTCAACCGCTCAAACTCGATCGACATTCCCGACTTCACCTGCGGCGCCTGGGAAACCAATCCACGTAACATGGACATCAATCTTGAGAATGGCGGCGGCAACACGAAAATCCTGCCTCCCTCCAAGGCCGGCACGGAATTCGATGACAAGCTGGCCCGCCAATGGCGGAGAGATCATGCGTTGAAGGAAGGCCATGTGTAGACCGCAGCGTTAGGTAGGAATAGAATGTACGACGAACTTGTAGACTACTATCATCTCATTTACGCCGATTGGGATAGCGCCATACTCCGGCAGTCCGAGTGTTTGTCTGAAGCGCTTTCAGTATCTTTAGGCAACGCAAAGATGTCAATTCATGATATGACTTGCGGGATAGGCATGACAATGCTGGTATCTTAGGTAATGTGGGATTTATAGATCAATGCAGTGAGGAAAACGGGCATCGGGTCATGAGCACTAACCTGAAGGGGGTCTGGTGGTGTCTCAAGTATGAGTTAACACAAATGATCCACCAAGGCGGTGGTGTCATCGTCAACACCTCATCGATTTTAGGCTTAGCTGGAGCACAAGGAATACCGGCTTATATTGCAGCCAAGCATGGAATCAACGGATTGACCAAGGCCGCGGCGGAAGAATATAGTGATCGGGGGATCAGGATAAATGCTGCGTGGCCCTCTGCTGTTCGAACCCCGATGCAGGAAGCATTCTCTGGTAAAGCCGTTGGAAGTCCTCCGAGAAGGGTAGCGGAGATTGTTGTCTGTTTATGTTCTGAGGCTGCATCCCCGTTTAATGGTAAAACTTTAACAAGTAGAGATTGGCGAAAGCGGATGCGTATCTAACATTAAGACCCAAAAAGAGCATCATGATATGAACAAGCATCACGACGTGGTGGTCATTGGCGGAGGAACCGCCGGCGTGGTGGCGGCCGTCCAAGCGGGACGTGCTGGAGCCAAGACGCTACTCGTCGAGAAGACCGGCATGCTAGGCGGGACGACAACCAACGGCGGCGTCAACTTCCCAGGCCTTTTCCATGCCTGGGGGCGACAGGTGATCGCCGGGATTGGCTGGGAGTTGGTCACCCGTTGCGTAGCGGAGACTGGCGGAACGCTGCCGGACTTCGCCAACTATGCCCGGCCCCACTGGCAGCTACAGATTCGCGTGAATCGTTTTGTCTACGCCGCGCTTTGCGACGAAGCGGTGGTCGACGCTGGTGTGGATATCCTCTTCCACACCATGCTCGCCGGCGTCAAACCGCAGGCTGAGGGACGTGGCTGGCAAGTGACGCTCTGCACCAAGAACGGGCCCACGGAGCGAGATGTCGCAGTGCTGATCGACACCACGGGGGACGCCAACGCCACCGCGATGGCCGGCTTCCCGATACGTATCCCCGACGAGAACCAGCCGGCCACGCTATCCTGTCAGGCAAGTGGGTACGACTTGGCGGATCTCGATATCGACGCCATAAATAGCGCCTTCGATGCCGAGGTGCGGGCGGGGCGTCTGACCTACACAGACGCCTCATGGAACACCGGCGCCCCCAACATCGACCGGTGGCTGCGCAGTCGCGGCTCCCAAGCCAACCACATTCATCATATCAACGCCTGGGACAGTGAGGGCAAAACCCGGCTGGAGCTGGAGTCGCGCAGGAGCCTGCTGCGACTCTACCGTTTTCTGCGGCAACAACCCGGTCTGGAAACGCTGGTGATTGATCAACTGGCGCCGGAATGCGGTGTCCGTGAAACCGCCACGATCCAGGGCAAGTGCGCAGTTACCGTGGAGGATTACACATCCGGGCGGGTCTGGGATGATGCGGTCTGCTATTCCTTTTACCCGGTCGACCTGCACAAATCGTCCGGTGGTGGGTTACAATGTGAACCGCTGGTCGAGGGTGTCGTACCAACAATACCGCGTGGAGCGCTACTGCCGGCGGACAGCAGTAACTTCCTCGTGGCCGGGCGTTGTATCGCGAGCGATCGCTTGGCCAATTCAGCGTTGCGCGTCCAGGCCACTTGCATGGCTACCGGCCAAGCCGCCGGCGCCATAGCCGCACTATCCGCATCCACTGGCGTTGACCCGGAAGAACTCCCTATTGCGGACGTGCATCAACTTCTTCGTGAACACAGTGCAATTGTGCCGGTGGCCAGGTCATTACAAACCTAACCATTTCGAGATCCGACTGGGGTCATGGATTTGATTATGTCGGACTGAAGGACGAGCACGTGGGCACGGCCTACAACGAGATAGTGGGGTTTCTGAATACGTATATTCGTGGACCCTTTATGTCACCAAGTATAGTACACGACAAAAGTTAAAAAGACGGTCATCCCCGCAGGCTTTAAGCGGGGATCCAAAGCTCGGAGATGCTCGATGGAAGGTTCCCGCAGATAACTATGAGCAGAAGGTAGCGCGTAATGAATGAATTAAATACAAGAGAAGTCCAGTGTCCCTATTGTTGGCAATCATTCGAGGTATTGATTGATGGTTCCGTTCCCCATCAAATATACATTGAAGATTGTGAAATATGTTGTCGACCCATAAACTTTGATGTTACGGTTTATGAAGATGGGGTAATATATATGACGACGACCCACGAGAATGAATGAGAATGACCGCATGCGTAAGCGGTCCATAAGCGCCCATACATGAATTATTGAGATCTTAACCCCAGGAGCACGGATCATGCCTTCCTATGACGATGCCTACCACCAATCGCTCCATGACCCCGAATCATTCTGGGGGACGGTGGCAGAGGATGTACACTGGTATACCCCATGGGATCGGGTGCTCGATGATTCTCGGGCGCCGTTTTACCGGTGGTTCGTTGGTGGGCAGGTTAACACCTGTTATAACGCCCTCGATATACATGTGGAGAACGGCAGGGGAGATCAGCCGGCGTTGATCTACGACAGCCCGGTCACGGACACGATTAGAGCCTATACCTATCGCGAATTACGTGATGAAACAGCCCTCTTCGCCGGTGTTCTCGAGGGGCTGGGCATTCGGCAGGGGGATCGGGTCATTATCTATATGCCGATGATTCCGGAGACCGTCATCGCCATGCTGGCCTGTGCACGGATCGGGGCGATTCATTCCGTCATATTCGGTGGATTCGCGGCCAATGAACTGGCGATCCGGATTGATGATGCCCAGCCGAAGCTTATCGTATCCGCCTCCTGCGGTATCGAAGGTGACCGGATCATCCTGTACAAACCGATACTGGACCGGGCGATCGAACTTGCCGAAAAAAAGCCGTCCAGTTGCGTCATCTACCAGCGACCCCAGGCGCAGGCGGCGATGGTGAACGATCGTGATTACGACTGGGTGGAACGTATGGCAACCGCAACCCCCGTAGATTGCGTTCCGGTCGAAGCTACGGACCCGTTATATATTCTGTATACATCGGGAACGACCGGCGTGCCGAAAGGGGTCGTACGGGATCATGGCGGTCATCTCGTCGCGCTGAAATGGAGTATGAAGAATATATACGGGGTTGATGCGGGAGATGTGTACTGGGCCGCCTCAGATGTGGGATGGATCGTCGGTCATTCCTATATCGTTTATGCGCCGCTGTTCAAAGGCTGCACCACAATTCTG
>CAJWRP010000098.1 GCA_913046025.1 uncultured Chloroflexota bacterium | reverse complement strand
CAAGATACCTGACGATAAGGGGCCATACGAAGATGCTGCGACCGTAACGCTACCTGATGACTGCACCTCACCCTTTAGAGCGAAGTCTGAAGAATCGAAACCATCCAAGGTATCAGAATCGTAGGACGCAACGGCCTGGATTGCATAAGGCGCATATGCCAGACGAATCCGAGGACCCAGTTCAGGGTCGTTACCGACCTTGATGCCAAGATAGGTTTCCGGCGAATCATTCAAGATTGACGGGGCTATGGGTTTGGATTTCCCCAGCAGGGTATCGAAAAGCCCGCCTGAGCTGACTAAACTCTGGGACTCTTCCCACAGACGCGTTCCGCCCGAGGCCTCATTGTAAATTGAGAAGGTAATGTTATGAGAGCCATTGGGAACAGCTTTACCGTTTTCATCCGACAAGATACCCTGTACCGAAATTGGGAACTCGATTGGCGACGCTTGCAGGTCAGGGATTATCTTGGCTGAGTCCTGCCCACCATTAAATGCCAACGACGCGCCTGCCCCAACGGCGACCGTCAATATCAGCAGTAGCAGTCCCAGAAGGACAGCTTCCCGCCTTTTCCAAATCATCATGGCTTAATTCCAAATCTCCAAAGCATCACAGGGGCTATCAGGAGCATCAACATACCAAGGTCGAGAGGGCCAGACCCACCATTTTCTGGCACGCCACATGCGCCTCCGGACGACGGCGGCGTGGGTGTCGGCGTATCTGCTGGCGGCGCGGTGACCACAATAATATATGGCGTCGCTGTCGCTGCCGGCTCAGTATCAGGCTCAGGCGGAGTGGTGCCTACAATCACAATTGGCGTGTTTGTAGGCAAATCTGCGGCCGGTGTCACGACTGCCGGAGCCAGTGTGGGCGGCACAGAGGTCGAGGTTAAAATAAGTTCAGGCGTATGTGTCGCCTCCGGCGTTTCCTCAACAATCGGCGCCTCCGGTGTGGGAGTGTCTTCGACAGCCGAGGCTGTGGCTGTCTCCTCTAATGGCACTTCCGTTGGAACGGGAGTGATCGTAGGAGGTAGTGTAGCCGTAGCAGTGGGTAGCGGAGTAAGAGCTAGTTCCTGGACACGACCAGCAAATGCAGATGCGCCGGCTTGGACGCCATTATAGTAGCCAAGTTTGAGATCGAAATCATCGGAACTTGTCCTGCCCACGGCGGCCTGACCAAAGGTAATTCGTACAGTTGTGTTATCGTTAGAACTCCATCCGCCGCCGTTCGCCTGATTAAACCACGGTAAGAAAATTCTTGACTCTTGAGCTGCAACAAAGCTTGCGCTAAATGCCAGCGCGACAACCACCACAGATATGGCGACAGCAACATGCCTTCTTTGCCGACGACTGGTCACGACATGCTTAAGAAATCTCATTTATTTTATCGTCACCTTGTCGTCTTCTTGACTAACAACCCACATATAGACGCCATCGAATGCGATATTTACAGGTGTCCGGCCAACGTCGTAAGTGCCGATAATAGTTCCATCGGACAAATTGAGCTTGGTCACGTTGTTGCCGTTACGATTCACTGTCCAGATAGAACGACCATCAAAACCTATGGCAATGGGCCGAGACCCTCCCACGTCGAAGGTGCCCAATATCTCTGCATCACTGGCACGGATCTTCGTTACTGAATTATCGCTCTCGCTAACTACCCACATATTGGTTCCGTCAAAGGCCAGTGCAGCCTTCCCGTCACCGGCTTTGATTCTGTCTACTTCTATACCTGTCTTGGCGTTTACGCGCGTGACGTTGCGAGTTCCCGAATTAAGAACCCACATGAGCTCTCCATCGAATGCAATGGCGGATGGGCTGTCACCCACCACTATCGTTCTCGAAATAGTTTCTTCTTTTACGTCATACAGCACAACTTCGCCATCCCCTTCATTCACCACCCACATAGACTCTCCATCAAAGGCAAGCGCAACAGGCCGCACACCCTTTCCAGGTCCACCGGCCGGAAGTGTTCGCTTCTTAGTTCCATCAACCTTGAATTTCGTGAGGTCGTTGCTAGCTAAGTTGGCAACCCAAATATTCTCACCATCAAAGGCGACGGCGCTGGGATTCGTGCCAACTGAAAAATTGGCGAAAATTTTGTGGGTAGACGCGTCGATTTTGGTTACAGCGTCATCGCCCGAGACATCGTCATCTCCCTGATTCGCCACCCACATGAATTTGCCGTCATACGCGATGGCACCAGGCCGGTAATCAATATCAACTTCTATTCCGGTTTCATTGGTTTCGTACCAGCGAAGCACTGCCACCCTTTCAGGGCTGGGGGGAACCTTGAGAAGACTACCCGCGGTGACAGCGTGGATCGCGTATGGAGAGTAGGCCATTCTTATACGAGGCGTCAGTTCCGGGTTGAATCCAGCCCTTATGCCCAGCCAGGTCCTGGAGTTGTTAGCAAAGATGTCAGATTGGATCTCTTTATCAACGCCAAGTTCTGTCGTAAACACCCCGTCCAAGGTGAAAACGGTTCTCGGCTCACTCCACAGGGAGGAGCTCACGTCAGGATCATCGTAAATTGCGAAGGTAAGAGAGTGCGAGCTGTTTGATACAGGATCGCCATTCTTGTCTAACAGAAGGCCCTGCATAGTGAATGGAAACTGACCTGTCGACGATTGAAGTTTGGGCGACATTACGACACTTGCGGGCTGCGATGCATTTAGGCTCCGCCCAAGCAACGTGCCACCACCAATCGCGGCACCTATCAGTACAGCCAAGAATGTAATTACAATTACAGGACGAATCGACATTCGTCTGCCTCCTCCCATACGACGACAATTCTCTTGGCCATATTCCCAATTGCTTACGGCCAGTCTTGCCTATCAATTACGCTAGCACAGGCCCTGAAATTAGTCTTATGGATTAGGATTACTCTTTCTTAGACTTTTACAATATTCGAGCTATGCTAAAATACCGACGCTTTCCCAAAAACTGTAACTTTTAGTGGAGGAATGGGGACTTATGAAAATTACGGACGTTAGCATTGAAGTCTACCGTTGGAAAAGGCATGCGCCTATTCGAAATGGTATGTATACCTACCCTACTTCAGGGCTGAATGTGGTGACAATCAATACGGACGAAGGTATTACTGGTTACGGTTATTACGGTGGCGTTCAGGGATCGGAAGAGGTCGGCGTCAGCATGATGGACCACTTCAAGCAATATCTCATAGGCCAAGACCCCTTTAATACGGAGCGTATCTGGGAAGCCATGTGGCAGCCGAAACTTGTCGGCAGACGTGGCATCAGCACCAGGGTGATCAGTGGCATAGACATAGGTCTTTGGGACATCAAAGGCAAGGTGGCCGGACGTCCAGTACATCAGCTGCTGGGAGGTTTTGCAGACAAAGTGCCCGTCTACATCGCCGGCGGCTACTATGAAGAGGGTAAGGGCCTAGAAGACCTCGCTATAGAAATGGAAAAAGCAGTAAATATGGGTGCGAAGGCTGTCAAAATGAAAATAGGCGGCGCGCCCATCAACGATGATGTCGAGAGGGTGAGAGTCGTGCGGGAGTCGGTCGGGCCGGACGTAAAGGTGATGATGGACGCCAACTGTGCCTACCGATTCTACGAAGCCATCGAGGTCGCCCGGAAGACCGAGAAGTACGACGTCTACTGGTTTGAAGAGCCCGTGAATCCCGACGACTACGAAGGCCACAGGCTGATAAGCAGGTCCACTTCTATTCCAATCGCAACCGGAGAGAATGAGTACACCCGATATGGCTTCCGCGATCTCATCAACAATCGGTGCGCTGCCATAATTCAGCCTGACGCGCTAATCATGGGGGGCATTTCCGAGTTCATGAAGGTCGCTGCTCTGGCTCAGGCACAGGACCTTCCTATCGCACCCCACGGCAAACAGGAAGTACACATCCATCTGGTCTCAGCAATCCCCAACGGGCTAATTTTGGAATACTACAGCGATTCCACCGATCCCATGTGGGGAATCATGTTTGATGAGCAGTTAGAAGTGGCCGATGGTTACGTGCTGGCTCCGGACCGCCCTGGACTGGGATTCACGCCTAACATGCAGGCCCTGGCACCACACCGCGTGGCCTAACTCCAGAGTAATAGCCATGGGCTTTTGAAATAAAAAAGAGCCGCACATAAGTGCGGCCCTTTCTGCATATACGAACTCTAACCTTCTGAAGCTCCGCCTTCGGCAGTTGCTGCTTCCGCCGTAGCATCGGTACCTTCCTCTTCGCTCTCGAGCACCTCTCCACCTGTCACTGGCTCGGCCTCGACACGCGGTGGGATTACCCTGGCAACCATGTCACCCTCATCGCTGATGACAGTAACATTAGCCCCTACACCGACGTCCCGAACGTATATGGCTTTCTCAAAGTCATCCATACTGGTTACATCCACATCAAGAGAAGCCGGTATATTCATCGGCAAAGCCTCAACGAGGATGGATTGCAGAGGCTGCAACAGAGTTCCGCCCTGTCTGGTCGCAGGAGCATCACCGATTAAGGTAATCGGAACCTCTGCCCTTGTCGTCTGTGTCACATCGACGCGAATGAAATCGATATGCAGAAGGTCTTCAGTAACCGGATGACGCTGAACCTCCCGCACGAAGCAAAGGTCCTCCCCCTCCTGGCCTTCAACCTCTATCGACAAAGGCCTGTTGGTGCCAACCTGTGTAATCAGCTTCCGGAACATCAGCAAATCACCCTGCAAAGCAACGGGAGGCACAGACGTACCGTATATGTGAACCGGAAGAATTCCCTGTTTGCGAAGTCTCTTGACCTTCTTGCCAATAACGGTTCGCGATTCGAGTTTGACGCTCTGGACATCCATTTCGATCTTACTCCTGGGCCCTGTTAAAGCAAAATTGCAAAACTAAACCCCGAATAGCTCGGGGTCATACCATATCATTTTAGCACGTCGGGATTAATCTTTAAACCCAATATACGCCTCATCGCATTCGAGGGAAAATGGCAAACTCACCAGCCATGTAAGATTCCGCAGGGCTTGTCGTCACATCCTAGAATTCGACCGACTAAATAACTCAATTGGCTCAGACCAATTTACCTTTGTTCATCCTGGATCAGAATTCACCTGCACCCCATTCGACCCAAAATATTCAGTGGGCCAAAGATGTCAAACAAATCACCAAACATTCGTGTCCCTACTTGCTGCCCAAATTGAGTTGCCGCAGTCGTGTTCCAATCATCATTTTTTCAGCATTAATCTTGTTTTCAACCAAGTACGTGGGCATCTGACCATCCTTTGCTTGTAGCCCCTAGCCTTTCAAATAGATGCTTTAGAGCGATCCCAACCGAATTCAAGTCAAGTTTGTCGTCTCTTAGTGCCCTCATAATTTTAATATTTGTGAGATCGGCGTATGTATAGCCTTCGTCGGCTACTAAGTCTTCAGAATCTACAGGTTGAATCGGCGGAGTGATGATTACTCGTTTTCCCCAGATGTACAAAGTACCTCGTGGAATCTTCGCTAGCCGAGAAGTTTGACTAACCGAGTAAAAGCCCTCCCACTTCATAGGTGGTTTAGCCGCCATAGACCAGCGCAACCTTCAGCCAAAAGCAAATCAACTTCTCTTATATATGAATTAATTGTACCAGCCTTACTATAGCTTATGCCCTAGAGTGTTGATACTATCTTAAATTTTTCAAAGAAATCCAACCCCTCACCCTTACCCCAACAACGTCTCCCCCAGCCGCTCGATCACAATGCCGAGCTCCTCGTCATCCAAATTAATGGGATCAACGGCTAGCTCGTCGGGGTTGTGGATGTTATGCAGGTACACCGGTGGGTCGCCGTCAGCCATGGCCTGCCAGATGTCGTCCCGCCCAGGGCCGTGCCATTCCGGCGTGAACTTCAGCAGCGCATGAGGCGTCAGGTAGTTGTAAGGGTCATGCTCCATCGTCACATGCAGGCCAGGCACCTCCACCAGCGCGTCAACCACCTTCTGCGACATCTCACGGAGCCTGGCCATCTGGGCGTCTTCATCCTCAGCCAGGAAAATCTCCAGCGCCGCCAGCAGACCTATGATCTCCTCCTTGGCCACCTTGGCGCTGCGGCCTATGAACTGATGAGGCGAGGCATTAGCAAAGGCTGCGTCGATCAGGTCCTGCCTGCCACATAGTATGCCAGTGCCCTGAGGACCGCGTACTGCCTTGCCTCCACTGTAAATGACCATGTCGGCACCCTCGCGAGTGAACCGCTTCAGGTGGCTGCGCGGCGGCACGTAAGAGGCCGCGTCTACTACGACCGGGACGCCGTGGAAGTGAGCAATCTCACAAAACTCTGGAAAGGCAATGGCTCTGCGCGACGTGAAGTTAGAGAAGAGGTACACCGCAGCAGCCGTGTTCTCGGTGAAGGCCGCCTCCATCTCCCAGGCGTAACACCGCCGGCCGTCGCCGATCTCCACAAATTTGGCGCCTGCAGAAACGTAGCACTGGTCATAGGGAAAGCGATGGGTGCGGTGAATGATGAACTCGTTCTTCATGCCGTCGGTATTGGGAAGCTGACGCATCTTCGCAGGGTCGGAGCCCGCCAGAACCGCCGCTGCCTGCAGAACCAGCCCGCTGGCTGATCCCCCTGAAACGAAGCCAGCTTCAGCTCCCGTAGCGACTGCGATGGCCTTGCTAGCTGCACGATTGAGATCATCCATGTTCACCATCATTGTCGCGGCCTTGTTCATGGCCTCCATGACCTCGGGTCGCAGCTTCGACCCTCCGTAAGCCGTTGTCGTCCCCGACGCCGCGATGACTCTCTTTACGCCCAGTGAGCTGTAAATATCTTCCGGATCGCCGCTCCAGTTCGTCATGCCAATAATCCCCTCGCGCCTGCAATTTACGTTTCGTTGGGATTATACTCTCGCGCTACCAAAAAGTGAAAAGCATTGTCGTACTGGTGATGTTTACTTAACTCTTCACACCAGTGGCTCCACACTGGTGAGTGTAACTCAAACTCGAGATGTGACATCTAGTTGGGGGCTTTAACCAGTGGCGGACCTTCTACTGAAATCCCGTGAGCGATCCTAACGCCATCGGAGGTTATGCAGAAGCTTATTGTTTGGTCCATGTAGGTCTCTTCAGTCGCATTCGTGTATTCGAACTCGACACCGTACCGGCTACAAGGTTGGGTCGATTCTAATACTAGGAATCTCGGGTGCTATCTGAGAATCTACAACTCTTAATATGTGAAAAGCCTTGTTATAGAATTATTTAACCCAGTATTACCAACACATGTAAAAACTATATCATCTTATTCCATACACACTTTCACAACATAGGCAAATCTACATACTTTATACCTCAGAAGTACCTGATGCGGTCAAACACTTTTCAGTCATTGTATTAGAAGCAAATCTAAAACTT
>CAJWRP010000097.1 GCA_913046025.1 uncultured Chloroflexota bacterium | reverse complement strand
ATGTACTTAATCCCCCATGGGAATCTTAGTCGTTAGGTTCCATCTGGTATAGATTGGTTAACAGCACAAGAATATTTTCTATATCTATAAAGGGGATAGAATCTAAATAAAATTATTTTATACTTCCCTCGCGGAGTGATGTTCTGGGTTGACCCAATGTAATAGCGGTTCGAGGAATCGCTATTGAGAACATAAACAAAGAACATTTGTAAGATATGGTGGAGTTGAGGGGATTCGAACCTCTGACCCGCTGCTTGCAAAGCAGGGTGAACCCATGTGCCCATTCTGGCCTGTTAGTAAGGTTCGAGAGACTTTACGGCCTAGTCCCATATCGCTGCTGGCCATTGCCATTTGCCGGTCAAATATGGATAATTTATATATGAGACACTTATTAATAATTGTTGCCGGGCTGTTGACGTTTACAGGCTGCGCTGGCCCTGACATGAATACTGCGGTTGAGGCCATAGTTCAGGCAACCCCCAGCATCAAGACCCAAGGTAGGGCTACGGAGGCTCCTGCGCCAACCCTCATACCTCTGCTGCCCGAGACTCCTATGCCGACGGCTACGGCTGTGCCGACGGCGACTCCAATTCCACCAAGAATACCCACGATAACCATTCTGAGTGAAAGTAATTTTTCAACAGATGAGATAAGAGCCTGGACTGAAGTAGCAACTTCGAGATTAAACTACACAGCCCCAGACATTCTTGGTGTTATTTGGTCCATAGGAACTGAAATCGGCCCAACCGGAGATGTTGGCGCTCCTTTCTCCCAGTACACACAAGTCAGAACTTCAGCGGAACTCAGCGGAATAGCTGATGCTGTCGATACATGGGTTGATGCTACCGGATGCAATACGGAACCTTGGCCAGCACGCGAAAACTCACACCTTAAAGAGCGGGTAAGGGTCTGGATCGAAGGGAGCTACGACGCATCTACGGCAGCGACACCTTGCCTTGAATCACGAATACCTTTAGTAGGAGCACATTCAAAACAAAGTGACGATACGGTACAAAAAATATATCTCCATGAGCTTTATCACTCCCTGCAGGTCTCTTTATATGAGGGAGCCTGCAAGGAAATAGAAACCGGGCCTAGTGGTATAACTGAACCAGTAACCGATCCAATTCGTGAAGCGAAATCCGAAGCCGGCCGATGGTTCGCCGAAGGCACAGCAGAGTATTTTGCATTTGCGATACAATCCCAGCTCAAAGGTACTAACAATGGAGTCCAGCTAATGCTTGCAGAGGCGGGAAAATCGGCAAGCGAAAGCAAAAATATAAATGATGGTATAGCAACGACTGGATCGGCAGCAGTCCGATTACTTGTAGAACGAGGCGTTATCACTGAAGATCAAATCCTTAATGGGAGCCTTTTCCAGGCATGTGATTGGGTTGATACCTTTGGTGCAACGCTTCCTGAAATTATTCATGCAAAGGCAAACTGGCACCAGCTCGAGAACGTAGGAGGTACGTGGGGCTTTACATCCACCGCTCTAAAACGGCCATAACCGGCATACGAAAGCCACATACCTCAAAAAACAATTTACCTTGAATTTGTTAGAAAAAGGCCACGGAAGAACCGTGGCCTTTTGGGTGGACTAGGCTTTAAGCAGTCTAATACCAAATAAATGAATGGAGCCACCGAATGGATTTGAACCGTTGACCTGTGGTTTACGAAAACGCGGTTCCTCGTTCACAGGCGTCCGGCGAAGTGCTTCAAAGGGAAATAGCTCACCTGCTGGTAAGGCCTGCCGAATGGCCTTCTCAAAAGCCCATCGTCTCCTATCACGACTTCGCTTATGAGGCCCAGAGTTGGAATGTCCCTCGAAGGGTAGTTACCAAAGTGGAGTGGCACCAGGGCGAACTGTTTCCAGAGTAGGCTTCATCGTCACCAACTTCAGCTATCCAGTGAAAGGAATAGTCAACTTTTATAACGACCGCGCCACTGCGGAACAGTGGATCAAAGAAGGCAAATATGCTCTGAACTGGACTAGACTGTCGTGTCACAAGTTCGTGGCTAATCAAGTGAGACTCTCGCTGTTCATATTGGCATACAATCTGGGCAACTTCTTCAGAAGGCCGGCTCTACCAGAAGCGATAAAACACTGGTCGCTTACGAGTATTCAAACCAGACTCATCAAGACAGGCGGTCGACTGGTGCGCCATGCCAGAAAGTTGGTATTCCAGCTTGCCGAGGTGATGGTCACCAGGGCTATGTTCGAAGAACTGCTGGAAAGGATTGGTAGGCTGAGACCTGTACCAGGGTAGCAAATCAACGATGAGCGTAAATTCATGAACGTATCGAGAATACCCTGGACAAGGTGCGCAACTCAAGGTATGAAGTTCGGACTGAAACGGCCGTTTAGAGCCTTTCCAAGTCTATCGGAGCTCCATTTCTCTAGATGAGATGAATTTGAGTGTGGTTTTGGCCTTTGACAACTTCAGAATGCTGCCATACAGTCTGTGCTATCTCAGGATGTCACGTTCATGGGAGCAATGGATACCATCTGGGAAATATCGGTTAAACAGTTTTTACTAGAAAGTCGGAAAGAATCAGACAATGTCTGCATCTGAAGAAAACAAGAAGAATGGTGCCCTTTCGAAAATCAGAATCTGCGACTTCTCGGGTCAACTCGCAGGCGCGGGCGCAACGCGGATGATGGCTGCCTTTGGCGCAGAGGTTATCCGTATAGAGGACAGGCTTACCCTGGGCGGCTGGGACATATTCCGCGGCAACGGCCCATACGTAGACGAGCGACGGGGCCACAATCTCGGCGGCATGTTCAACAACCACAATGTGGAGAAGCTCGGCATCACCCTCAACACAAAGTTCCCAAGAGGCAAGGAGATTCTGCGAGAGCTTATCTCCATCAGCGATGTAGTTACGGAAAACTTCAGCGCTGGAGTATTGGAGCGCTGGGGATTCCCTTATGAGGTAATGAAAGCCATCAAGCCGGACATTATCTATGTCTCCAACTGCGGCTTCGGCCATAAAGGGCCTTACAGCCACTTCAAGTCCTGGGGGCCAGTCGTTCAGGCCGTGTCTGGGCTTACCTTCCAGTCAGGACTGCCGGACATGCCCCCTGCTGGGTGGGGCTACTCCTATATGGATCACACTGGCGGCTACTTCATGAGCATTGCCATCCTCATGGCGCTCTATCATCGTAACAAGACGGGCGAAGGTCAGTACGTTGATATGTCCTGCACTGACGCCGCCTTGACGCTGAACGGTCCCGTGCTTCTGGACTATACTGTGAACGGCAGGCCATCACGTCGGGAAGGACAGCCCAACAGCAACCGCAGCCACTACCCTCCTATGGCTCCCCATGGCATATATCGTTCCAAGGGCGACGACCAGTGGATAGCCATCTCCGCCCGTTGCGATGACGATTGGCAAGCTATGTCCAAATTAATAGGCGGAGAAGCGATATCAGGAAACGGGCGTTTTGCGACTCTGGAAGGCCGCATGAGCAATCAGGATGAAATCGACGAAATCATTAAGAAGTGGACAAGCGTACGCAAGCCATACGAGGCTATGGACGCTCTGCAAAAAGTAGGCGTTCCCGCTGCAGTAGTTCAGCATCCCGAAGACCGTGCGGACCATGATGAGAACACCCTTGAATGGAACACCTTCCCCGAGGTCAACCACGCGGAGATAGGACGTGTGCGCGTCGAAGGCATCCCTATGAAATTCTCCAAGACGCCCCCAGTAGTCGAGAAGGCAGGTAATCTTCTAGGACAAGACAACGACTACGTGTACAAAGAGCTGCTGCAAATGGACGAAGATGACCTCCAGGCCCTGCACGACCAGGGGGTGATTTAGATGGCGTCTGTTCTGGACGATGTGCGAGTTCTGGAGTTTGGCGGCGAGCTAGGCGAGTGGTGCGGCAAGCTCTTGGCCGATATGGGGGCGACCGTCATCAAGGTCGAGCCTCCGACAGGCGACAAGACCAGGAGCTATCCACCATACTACAACGACGAACCTGACAAGAACAAAAGTCTATACTTCTGGCACTACAACACCAACAAGCAAAGCGTAACGCTGGACATCGCCACCGAGCAAGGCCGCGACATCTTGTGCAAGCTGGCGGCAACTGCCGATGTGGTGATAGACAGCTACCCCCCTGGCTATCTTGATGATTTCGGCATTGGCTACGAAGGTCTAAGCAAAGAGGCCCCAAACATCATAATGGCGGCCATCTCGCCGTTGGGACAAGATGCGTCATATCACGACTACGCCTACACTGATCTGACGGCCTTGGCCTTTGGTGGCCCCGTGTGGAGTTGCGGCTACGACGACCATTCGCTCCCTCCTGTAGCGGGCGGAGGCAATCAGGCATACCAGACGGCGTGCCACTTCGCGGTCGCTGGCATCATGACGGCCCTTGTCCACAGACAGTTTACAGGCGCAGGCCAGTTCATAGACGTGAATATGCACGCGGCCCAGAACGTAACCACGGAGGGCGGTGCGTATAACTGGCTAGTAGCAGGGGAAACTGTTCAGCGCCAGACTGGTCGCCACTCATCGGTAAGCCCCACTCCGCAGGCGCAATTCCTATGCCGTGACGGTCGCTACGTAAACATAGGCTTTCCTGCCCGCACAGAGGAGCAGTGGTTCCACCTGCTGGCGTGGCTGGAGGAGAACGGCCTTGTAGGAGACCTGTCTGAATATCTCAGCCCACCTAGCAGAGAGGCTCTAGCCAAGGGCGACCCCACCACCGTCAAGCAGATGCACGAGGTCATGGGCGCGGTAGAAGCCCTGACGGCCAAGAACGATGCTGACGAAATCTTCCGACGAGCGCAAGACCTGGGCTTCCAGTGGGGCATCGTCTACTCGCCGGAGGAAGCGTTGGAAGACCCGCACTTCCGTGAGCGTAACATGCAGGTACAGGTAGAGCATACAGAGCTGGGCGCATCCTTCATCTACCCTGGCGCGCCTTATAGTTTCGAGGTGACGCCCTGGGCCATCAGGCGACGCCCGCCCCTGCTAGGCGAGGACAACGAAGCCGTGTACGTCGAAGAGCTTGGGCTGACTTCCAAGGAATTGGCAGCCCATAAAGCAATCGGAGTTATTTAAGAATACTCCGACTCAATCGTGCACAGCGCAAAGCCGCTATGGGAGATACTTTCGTTTGAAATAAACAAGAAGGCCGCCGAAGGTTCTGAGTAATGCCCCAAATATTACAGTAAATATAAAAGCAGTTAAGTTAAGGGATCTAAATTAATTTGAGCTAACGAAGAAAGGTAGCTGTTTCGGTAATATCCTCGGAATTTGTAAAGGATTCACTGTCGGCACGCCTTCCTATGTTTCAGTCTATCCGAGAATGCCATACTTAGGTGCTTTAATTAACCTTCCTAGTTGCCTTATTGTCGTGTATATGTGTGAGCGAGTTTTGTGATGTTGTTATATTGCAGTCAACCACTTGCCACGGAGACATGAAAAAGCCATACTGGCAGAGTTCGAGGAGGTTTGTTATGACAGGCAAACTAAAGGACAAGTACTGCATCGTTGGCGTTGGCGAGACTGAGTTCAGCAAAAACTCTGGACGCAGCACACGCGCTTTAGCAACAGAAGCCGTGCGTAACGCGATGAACGACGCTGGCCTAAATCCTGACCAGATAGATGGCATGTTGAGCTATCACGGCGGCGACTCCACAACGTCTACGTCGGTGATGTACGACCTCGGAATGCGGCTTAACTTCTACATGGACTGTTCCGGTGGCGGCTCCAGCACAGAGGCGCTAATAGGCATAGCCGTCGGTGCTATCGAGGCAGGCATGTGCGAAACAGTCGCCATATTCCGCGCCATGAATGGCTACTCCCAGGTGCGCATCGGAGGCACTGGGGCCAAGGCCTCTGCTCCCGTTAGTGGCCCAGACATCATGAAGCGTTCCTACGGCCTCATCAGCGCGGTACAAAACTTTGCCTTCACCTTTACGCGGCACATGATGGAGTACGGCGTTACCGGGGAGGATTTGGCTCATATCAAGGTTGCTCACAGCAACCACGCTAGCAACAATCCCAAGGCCATCATGAAGAACCGCGTCACCATTGACGATGTGCTCAACTCTCGCTGGATTGTGAAGCCCGTCGCCCATTTGCTGGACTGCTGTGTGGAGACAGACAACTCTACCTGCATCATCGTGACCTCTGCCGAGCGAGCCAAGGACATGAAGCAGCAGCCTGCCTACATCATGGCGGTGCAGGGCAGGGGCACAAAGCCCGGCGGCGAGTATCACTACCAGAAAGGGCCCATATCCACAGTGGCAGGTCATTACATAGGCCCACGACTGTTCGATTTGGCTGGAGTCACCCACGACGACATAGACGTGACAGGCTGTTACGACGCTTTCACCTACACCACGCTCCTACAGTTCGAGGACTATGGCTTCTGCAAGAAGGGCGAAGGCAAGGACTACGTAAGAAGTGGTGCTATCAACTTGGGCGGGCGTAGGCCCAACAACACCAGCGGAGGCCATCTCTGTGAAGGCTACACTCACGGTATGAACATGGTTATCGAGAACGTGCGTCAGCTTCGCGGTCAGGTAGACGACTATTGCCCCGAATGGCAAGAAGGGAAGCACTCTCACGACTACTCTGAGGGCAAGTGCCGTCAGGTTCCAGACGTTAATATCACAATGAATATGGGATGGGCCATGCCCGCAGTCGGCAGCGCCCTCATCATGCGGAGGTAAGCCAATGCCTGTATACGAATACAAAGGCCAGGGCATCAACATCACGGACAACGATAGCGAGTACAAAGGCTACTTCGACGCGGCATCAGAACACAAGCTAGTAGTCAAGAAGTGCCAGGATTGCGGTATGCTGCGAGGTGAGCCTGGGCCTGGATGTCCCTGGTGTACGTCCCTGAAATGGGAGTGGCAGGAAGTCAGCGGCAAGGGGACTATTTACAGCTATCAGATTGTTGCGCACAGCATAATACCCGGATTCAGGGATTGGGTTCCCTACGCCATAGTGCTGGTGGAGTTGGACGAGCAAAGCGGCGACCCCACCCCCGACGATGGGCTGCGTATCACTGCCAACCTGCTCAACGACAACATGAAGCCGGAGGCGGAGGAAAATGTCGCCATAGGTAAGCGAGTAGAAATCGCCTTCCTGGACACAGACGATGGCCTGAGCCTGCCTCAGTTTAAGCTATCCAACGAGGCCTCCCAAGGCGAAGTGTGGCGTTACCCCGTGTGAGAAGAATATCCCCTCATCCTACCACATACGGGTCGGGGACTTACCTCCTCGCTCGTCACAAGCGTCGTATTCTTTCCCCGCCCCCTTTAGATATGGAAAAGGAGGACACCGCCATGAGCAATCAGACCACGGTAACTACCCCTAGCCTCCTCCAG
>CAJWRP010000096.1 GCA_913046025.1 uncultured Chloroflexota bacterium | reverse complement strand
CCGTCCACCTCATGCTCGGAGCACAGTCTGGCGATGAACATCAATATGCTGTCGTCGACCACCACGGACGCCAGTAGTTCTTTGGCTGATGCGACTTTGGTGCGCTCGTCCATCTCAGGCTCTTCCCAAAGCGGCTGGAACGCGGTGGGGTCTGACTCGTATGCGATGCGCCTGCGAACAACCTCAACTCGTCGCTCCGGATCGGAAATATGATCAATCTCAACGGCCAGTCCAAATCGGTCTATGAACTGCGGCCTAAGGTCGCCTTCCTCGGGGTTCATGGTTCCGATTAACAGGAACTGAGCAGGGTGGGAAAAGGATATGCCTTCGCGCTCGACGAAGTTGCGGCCCATAGCAGCGGAGTCCAGCAACACATCGACAACGTGGTCGTTCAGCAAGTTGACCTCATCAATATAGAGGATGCCTCGGTGAGCAGAAGCCAGCAACCCCGGCTCGAAGCGCCTCTGGCCATCGCGGATGGCAGACTCGATATCCAGGGTGCCGACAACGGCCTCCTCGGTTGCGCTAACCGGCAATTCCACCAGTCTCACCTGACGCCGGACAGACTGCTTCGTCTCGTTGCGGCTGCAGAAACTACAATCCGCAAAAGGCGATGCAGGATCACAGCTATAAGGGCAGCCCGTCACTACTTCCAACTCAGGCAGCAGTGCCGCCAGAGATCGTGCGGCAGTCGACTTGGCCGTGCCCTTCTCGCCCCGGATAAGAACGCCGCCAATACCGGGATTAATGGCATTTAAGATCAACGCCAGCTTCATGCGTTCCTGACCCACGATAGCGCTAAAGGGGAAAATCCTATCCTGAGCCATTTCACTCTGTTGGTTCATCATCCGCCTCCCGATCCGTTTAGCGACTGCTGTACGCCTAATAGAAACTCTTTTACATGGGGAAGCACAATCTCCTTCTGCAAAAACGCCTGGTCGTGATTGAGGCCCGGCATGGAGAAGAACTTGGCGTTGGGCAGGTTGCCCGCGAACTCTTTTGTAAGCATGTTGCGCTCATCCACCTCGCCCGTAAATAGCAGAGCCGGCACCTGCAACCCATCAATTAGCCTCTCCATTTCAAAGGGAGGCCACTCCATCATCTTCTTACGGAAAGCAATGAAGACGTCGTAGTCTTTCGGGTCACGTCTGGATTTTTCACCGGCGATTATGGCGTCTCGGCGGCGTTCCCACTGAACGATTGCCTTATTGTCTGAAACTCTCTGCTCGGTCGTTCGCGGGTATGGATGCTGCCCGCCCAAGACGTAGGAGTGAAAGCGATCGGGGGCGTACACGGCCAGCGAGTACCCTCCCCTGGCGCCCATGGAGTATCCAAAGCAGTGGGCCTTGTCGATGCCCTCTGCATCCATGACAGCAACTACGTCGGATGCCATGCAATGGGGTTCATAGTCCTCAGGCGCGTATAGCTGATCACTGGAACCATGGCCGCGCGCGTCCAACATTATCAGCCGATAATCGTCTTTCAATGCGTCGACGTATCCGCCCTTTATGAACTGCACCATCGATGTCGTAAGACCGTGCAATAACAATATCGGCGGCCCGTCACCCTCCACGTGATAGTGGATCTTTACACCATTATTGTTTACGAAAGGCATTATGCTACTTGCGAACCAACCTTCTGGTTAACATTTTTTAAGAATTCTTTTACATGGGGCATGGCCTCATGGCTATACCTGTTTGCCTTGCCATGGTCCAGACCAGGAAGTGACACGAACGTGGAATTGGGCATCTGCTCCGCGCACTGCTTTACATCGGGGAACAACGAGTCTGCCTCGCCTACAAAAACGAAACAGGGCATGTTCATAGTAGGGATGATGTCTGAGTTATCCGGTCGGTCTTGGGTCAGAGCACTAAGAGCCTTCAGATCGTTGGCCGACTTCCGGACCCGAAACCACTCAGAGTCAGCCCGATCCGGTGCCCCAGATATGGCACCCTTCACGTAGGCCTCTATGTCATCGCTTCTGAATGCCCGTCGAGTTGCCGCCATGCTGCGCCCGAAGGGATGAGACGCTCCGATGACTAGGGCGTTGAAACGCTCCGGTGCGTATTTCGCAAGGCCGTAGCCAATGTACCCACCCATGGAGTAGCCGAAGTAACTGGCCTTGTCTATGCCAAGCTCGTCCAGCACACCAACAACGTCCGACACAGAAATCTCCAAAGAATAGCTATCTGGATCGTGAGGCTTGTCGCTATGCCCGTGCCCCCGGTGGTCGATCAGAATGAGGCGGTAGTCATCTTTAAGGCCTTTAACCCAGCCGTTCTCGTACCAGTCCCCCACTGATCCCGACGTGCCATGCATCAGCACCAGAGGGTCTCCTGTGCCGTCCAACTGATAGTGGATGCGAACACCAATGTTATCAAAATAAGGCATTAAAATTTCTCCCTAGTTTCACTCTCTCCATCGACGGAGAGGGGCAGAGATTGAATACCAATTGTTCAATATTGCGTGGGGATGGAGTCGATAGCATCAGCCTGCAGAACACAATTTTTACCCCACTGAAAACTCCCCATCCTAATCGTCTCCAACAGACTGCTGAGACTGCTGTTCCTGACGCTCCTCCAGCACTGCCTCGGTCTGGAGGTACACCCGACGCAACTCGTTCAGAGTCTCTTCAGAAGGGTTCTCCCACATATCGCGGTCCGCTGCTTCCATCAGTCGCTCCGCAATAGCTCGCAATGCCCAGGGATTACTCTCTTTGAAGAACTCCTGCATCGCGGGGTCGAGAACGTACGCCTCGGTCACTTCCTGATACATCCAGTCGTCGATGATCTGCGCTGTAGCGTCGTACCCAAATATGTAATCAACCGTGGCCGCCAACTCGAACGCGCCCTTGTAGCCATGCCGCTTCATAGAGTCCAACCACTTGGGATTGACTACCCGGCTGCGAAAAACTCGCCGAGCCTCTTCTTTAAGGTCGCGTGTCCTGAGCTGGCTGGGGTCCGCCGAGTCGCCGAAGAACTGCCTCGGATTCTCGCCCGCCAGATGTCTTACTGTAGCGATCATGCCGCCGTGGAACTGCATATAGTCGTCGGAATCAAATATGTCATGTTCCCTGTTGTCCTGGTTCTTGGTAGCCACGTCGATGACAGCAAAACGACGGCGGAACTCCTTGACGGCGCTAACGCCTTGCCTCTGCCGGGTGTAGGCATAAGAGCCCCATGCGGTGTAGATGTTCGCCAGGTCCTCGTCAGACTGCCAGTTGCCCTGGTCTATGGCCTGCAAAATTCCCGCGCCATAGCTGCCGGGCTTGCTGCCGAAAATCCTGTAAAGAGACTCGGACTCCGCGTCGTTCTGTTCCGCACCATCTGCTTTTAGCGTAGCAACGTCGGCGTTGTAGTGCTTTAGAATAAAGTTTTGCTCTTCTGGCTCATCCAGTAGGATTACCTGCTGGAACGCGTCATCCATCAGGCCAATGAGATTCTGGAAAGCGTCTCGGAAGAAGCCACTGATGCGAACCGTAACGTCGATTCGCGGCCTGCCTAGTTCCTCCAGTGACATGACCTCCAGCCCTACTACGCGACGATTCTCCTCCTGCCATATGGGCTTGATGCCCATTAGCGCGAGAATCTGCGCGATGTCATCCCCATGTGTTCGCATCGCCGACGTGCCCCATACGGATATGCCGACAGACTCCGGGTAAGCGCCCTCGTCCTTGAGGTAGCGTTCAGCCAAAGAGTCGGCCAGTTCCTTGCCGATCTGCCATGAGGTCTCCGAGGGCAGGCTGCGTGGGTCCATGGAGTAGAAGTTGCGTCCCGTTGGCAGCACGCCTGCCATGCCACGGGTTGGTGCGCCTGCCGGTCCCGGCGGAATGAACCGCCCGTCGAACCCTCGCAGCAACGCATCGATCTCGTTTGTGGTCTTCGCCAGCGCCGGTCGAATCTGCTCACAGATGTACTTCAATACACCCGGCACCAGTCCTTTTTGCTCCAACAGGCCGTCCATTACGTCTGGTATAGCCGCCGAATCGAATTTTGATTCGGCTGCATTTTCCAACAGCTTACGAGCCAGGACTTCTAGCCGCTCGATCACGTCACCTGCTGCGATGATAGGATCTCCGCTGTTTAGACGGGCCAGTGCAGGCGGAAGGTCTTTGGCATCGAAGGCCACCGCTCTATCCCTCATAAGGGTCTGGTAATCCAGACCCAGCGCATCACCAATAGCGTGACGCAGGCCGAGGACATCTCCATTGTTCAAGCGAGTCAGAGAAAGCAAAAGGCCGATAAGTAGCTCGCCTTCCGGCGGTTCGCCGAGGGTGTGTAGGCCATCGCGAATCTGAGCATCCTTTAGCTCACAAATGTAGCCGTCGATATGCAGAATGAAGTCGTCGAAGTCGTCGGGTATCTCGTCGACTCCCAGGTCTTCGTTAAGCCGGGCCTTCTGCACAATCTCCCATATCTGCTGACGTAGGATCGGCAGCTTCTGGGGGTCCATACCTGCAGCAGTAGCATACTCGTCCATAAGCTGCTCGCACCGCGTAATGTCTCCGTAGCTATCCGCTGTGGTCATGGATGGCACCAAGTGGTCAATGATTACGGCGTGGGTCCGGCGCTTGGCCTGAGTGCCTTCGCCAGGGTTGTTAATGATAAATGGATAAAAGTGCGGAATGTCTGGCAAGCACACCTCGGGATAACAGGAGCGGGAAAGGCCAACGCCCTTACCCGGCAGCCACTCCAATGTGCCATGTTTGCCAAGGTGCACGATGGCGTCGGCGCGATAGTCGTCCCGAAGCCAACGGTAGAATGCCAGGTAGTGATGCGTAGGCATGAACTCGGGGCTGTGGTAGATGGCGATAGGATTCTCGCCAAATCCACGCGACGGCTGAATGCCTATGAACACATTGCCGAAGCTAACACCGGCGATGAAGAGGTGGCCGTCGTCGGTGTAAACAGTTCCTGGAGGAACTCCCCAGCTATCCTTCATCTGCTTTTGAACGTCAACGGGGAATCCAGCAAACTGCTTGCCGTAAGCCTCTTTGGATACTCGGCCTTCAGCGCCCCGCATCTGCTCTGGGGTAAGGAACTCGACGTCGTACGTACAGCGCTCGATGAGCTGACGCATCAGGGTATCGCCGTCCTCTGGTATGTCGTCTACCGTGTAGCCCGCGTCTTTCATCGCGTTTAGTAGATTTATGGCTGAGGCGGGCGTATCCAGGCCCACGGCATTGCCTAAACGAGAGGCCTTTGTTGGGTAGTTGCTCAGAACAAAGGCGATTTTTCTGTCGGCGATAGGTATGTGGCTTAGCCTGGCATACCTGGTAGCAAGTGACGCCAGGGCCTCAATCTGTTCAATGTCCGGTACGTAGCGTTTGACCGTACCCAGCAGATCTCCAGAGCCATCCGCTGCAACAGATTCCTTGAAGGAGACTGGCACCGTTGTGATGCGCCCATCCAGTTCGGGCAGCGCGACATTCATGGCGATGTCTAGGGGACTCAGACCTATGTTACGCCCCTCCCAGTCCGCGCGGGACTCCGTAGACACAATGGCCTGAAGTATTGGCACGTCCAGCTGCTCGAGCACCTTTATGTCCCAGCCAACCTCGGTGTTAGCACTGTCCGAGAGGCCCGGCTGATGACTCATGGCGAAGCTCTGCGTGCAGATGACCACGTCAATTGTGGCATTGCTCTCGTCGTCCATAAGGTACTTGTGAAAGACAGCGCCGTTGTTCTCACGCAAGCTGGAGCAGAAGACTGGCATTACGTTGCAGCCCTGTGCTTCCACCGACTCCACAATGGCGTCCACAAAATCAAGATTGGCGCTTACCCAGTGCGCTCTGTAGAAAAGCAGCGCCGCAGTTGGCTTTTCAGATACCTGGAAGTTCTGATGATACTCTTTGACAGTTAGCGCGTCTGGACTGCCGGAACGATAGATGCCGTCCGAAGCCAACGACCTGGGCGCTTCGTATTCGTACTCGGTGCCCAACACCTCGTCGCTGAGAAACCGCAGTACGTTGGCGATGTTTATGACGCCGCCGTGTCTAAGGTATTCGAAGCTGCTCTGCGCGATAATCCCAGGTGTAGAGGAGCGCCTCTCGAAGACGATATCCCGGACAGGCTCACCAGAGCAGGCAACCATAGGCTTGCCCAGCCTCCGGCATGCGGCCTCAAGCTTTCCGAAGTCTTCACCTAGTGCCTTGTCGCCGCCCAGCAGCCGTAACAGCACCAGGTCCGCCTTTGGAAGCGTGTCGCTCAGGAACTTTTCGAACGCCTGCCCGTCCTGTATCAAGGAGAGCGGATTGACGGCCTGCGTATCACGCAAGTCCTCGGGCAAGCTGTCTACGGCCCCACTCAGAGCCAGAATATCAGTATCAGATGTCGTAAGAAAGAGAATCATTATCAGTCGTCAGCCTAAACCGTGTTTGATGGCAATTCGCCCTTTGCCTTTAAATAAAAAAACTCCGACCTTTTCATTGGTCGGAGCCCTAGATGCGCAACCCCATCATAGAGGCAACGCGTGGAAGGGCTTCCGCCAGCGAGAAGCAGTCTTCCAACGTCCCGGCAGGTCTCCTGACTTACGGATCGATGCCTCTGCGGCGCCTTCCCAGCCTTCTTTACGATGAAGTTGGCCAGTGGCGTTCTGCCGCAAGCTCCCCGCTTACAGTGGCGCGGCCGTGAGGGATTCTCACCCTCTTCCTCTTTTTGGATCGCTGGTGTTCTCATCACTGGAGTGCATAGCCCTGCATTTGCGTATGCTGTATCCCAGTGAATTGCTAGCGATTCAAAAATTTGCCCGGACGTTGTTTCCAATGTAGTTAAAAAACCAGATTATGCAACGATGGAAACTTTAGCACTGTGGTCATAGGCTGTCAACTTGGGAATTCCGATAATTCTGTATGCGTTCCGACTATTAGATATATCCATCATTGATAGGTCCATCGCATGCAATGCGTGGTAAATCTCGTTGGGCAATTACTCGTCCATATTCAATGATCGACTCACGAGGACTTGGGCGACGGTCTGGGAGTCCTTGGCACTGTTTGTTGATTCCAAAACGTCAGGCATATCTACACTTATATGTAACCTTATCTACGCCTGAAGTACGGCGCGCAGAACGCGTTTGAGCACCTCGCGACCTTCAGGTCTCCGTTGGTATAATCGTAGTAGCTGATGATCGGCAGTCCGTCAGCGCCTATCGTGATCGACGTATACCTACCGACGATCCCAACGCTGTCCGGCGTGGAAATAGTTTTCGATGTGCAGGCAATGTCAGCGCAGTGCGCGACCTTCAGGTCTCCGTTGCCTCCATCGCGGTGGCTGATGATGGGCAGGCCGTCAGCGCCTATCGTAATCGACGTATCCCAACCGACGTCCCCATCGCTGTCCAGCGTGGTAATAGCGGTGTTGGCCGGTGTCGCTCGATAGACCGCAAACCCATTGTCTCCGTCTTCGCCAGCAGACCCC
>CAJWRP010000095.1 GCA_913046025.1 uncultured Chloroflexota bacterium | reverse complement strand
TACCCTGCCAGAAACAGACACAACTCCTGAAGAGCTAGAGGTTCGAGCGCAGCCCATGTCCAATACCGAACTAGGTGACGTGACCGCGCCCTTGGTCTTCGCGCAAATGGCTTTAGAGAAGGAGCTTGAAGGCGTAGACCTCACAGGGTCGATTGCATTGATCGAGCGAGGTCTGATTACTTTTCAGGAAAAGGTAGAGCGAGTTACAGAGGCTGGCGCAGTGGGCGCAATCGTCTTCAATAACGCTCCTGGCGGGTTCATAGGTGCGCTCAGTAAAATCAGTGCTATTCCAACGGTCTCCATCGCTCGAGAAGATGGTCTCGACCTGCTGGCAAGGCTGGAATCAGGAGAAAAAATTCCTGCCCACATAAGAGTGCAGTTCAGTAGTGTGCCCAGCCAGAACGTCATAGCGGAGCGACCGGGCGCGGCGGGCAAAGGTGTTGTGATACTCGGAGCCCACTACGACTCTGTGGAAGACACCCAGGCGGCCAACGATAACAGCACCGGCGTGACCTCTCTGATACTAATGGCGAAAGAGCTTGAAAACACAGAGTTTCCGTATACCTTGAGATTCGTATTTTTCGGAGTTGAGGAGATTGGGCTCTTCGGCAGTCGACATTACGTCAACAACCTTTCAGAATCAGAGCGCGCAGATGTCATCGCCATGCTGAATTTCGACTCACTTGGTGCTGGCGAGGCGTCCGTATTAGGGGACACTGAACTGGTGAGCATGGCCACAAAATATTCCAACGAAAAGAGGCTCTTCATAGCGATCAGTGCTGGGCTCACTGGAGGAAGCAGCGATCACGCGCCATTCCTGGCCGTAGACATACCAGCCATCTTTTTCTTTGGTGACGATTTCTCTCGAATAAACTCCCCCAGGGACACTCTGGGATTCGTAGATCCGGATATCATGGGTAGGCAGATGGTTTTGGGCATGGGGATTTTGGATTTGCTGGCGGAGGCGGAAGATTAGAGGCGAGTGCCGAGGTCGATTATGGTCGAAAATGTTAACCAGATTAAGAGACTGTTGCGTCCAAAACGAATTTCTTGTTCACTGGTTCCTTCAGGAATATATGAAGAGGTTTTCGGCTCGCAAGCGGCTTGTTAACTTGTGGATAAGTAACATATAATTGGTAATAGCGTCCTGCAATCTTCAGCGGAAGACCGTTCTCGTTAGACTCTGTGGCACGCCGTGCAATCCAGTTTTTGTCTAAGCAAATATGTATAAAAAAGATTTATGACGACTAGCAAAAGAGACTATTACAACATACTCAACGTCGCTAAAGGTGCCTCCGACGAGGACATCAAGAAGGCTTTTCGCAAGTTGGCCATGGAGTTCCACCCTGACCGCAACAGGCGCAAGGGTGCTGAAGAGAAGTTCAAGGAGATAAACGAGGCCTACCAAGTCCTTTCTGACACAGAAAAACGTGGTGCCTACGACCGCTTTGGCCACGCCGGTGTCACAGGAAACGGCAACGGAAAAGGCTTTGAAGGATACGAGAACTTCGGCGGCTTCGGAGACATATTCGAAGCATTCTTTGGTGGATTTGGTGGCAACACCAGGTCACGGCCAAACGCCGCCCGACGCGGGTCCGACTTGCAGTACTCCATGTCCTTGGATTTCGAGCAGGCTGTCTTTGGCGTCGACCACGACGTCGAATTGCAGCGCACAGAGACGTGCAGCGGCTGCCACGGCACCAAAAGCAAGGACGGTGCCACACCAGCAAACTGCACTAATTGCGAGGGTCTTGGCGAGGTCCGTAGGGCCCACCAGAGCGTCTTCGGTCAGTTTGTTCAGGTGGTGCCTTGCAACGTGTGCAGTGGCGAGGGAGCCATCATTACCGATCCCTGTTCCCAGTGCAGAGGTTCGGGAAGCGAGCAGCGTGTCCGCAAGCTGGAAGTATCCATCCCAGGCGGTATCGAGGAGGGCACTCAGGTGCGACTGCGTGGCGAAGGTGAACAGGGTCTCAACGGCGGTCCTCCCGGCGACCTCTACGTCGTTGTCCGCATAGAGCCACACAAGATTTTTCGACGAGAAGGAAACGACATCATCTGCACCTTGCCTCTCAACATCTCGCAAGCGGTGCTGGGCGCCAATGTGATGATACCCACGCTCAAAGGTGAGGCTGAGATCGAAATCCCTGGAGGGACTCAGTCCGGGCAATCCTTCCGTCTCAAGGGCAAGGGTGTGCCATTCCTTCGTAGCAAGCGCAGAGGCGACCAGATAATAAACGTGTTTGTCAATACACCAATGGAGTTGACGAAAGAGCAGCAGGACCTGTTCCAGAAGTTGGCAGAGAGCTTCGGCGACGAGACCAAAGCCGACCATCCGCCTGACAAGAGCATCTTCACCAAGATAAAAGACGCCTTCGTGAACGAATAGCAGATAGCTCCGTTCAAGAGGCGAGATAAGTGGTATTCTTTATAGGCGAACCGCCAGACCGGTTCGCCTGTATTTTTTTCGAGGCCAAATAGAATTGAAATGGTTGCAGCTTAGCGTCAGCACTCCCCAAGAATTCGTGGAACCCTTGTCCCAAATCTTTTACAGATACGGCCACGGCGGCGTTGCGGTGGAACAGCCCGGCGGATACAACCCTGACGAGGGAGAAACCCTGGATCCTAACCAGTGGGTTACGGTAACCACTTACCTTCCCATAAACGACTCTACGCGGGAGCGACGAAACCACATCGACGTGGGTGTGCGCCTGGTGGCTCACGTGTCGCCCGTTAGAGGCCTTGAAGAACGGGAGATAGAAGAAGAGGAGTGGCAGGACGCCTGGAAGGAACACTTCGACGTTCTGCACATTACCGACCGAGTGGTGATCGCGCCTTCTTGGAAAGAGTACACCGCGAAGCCCCACGAGGCTGTCATAACGCTGGACCCGGGCATGGCCTTCGGAACAGGTCATCATCCAACCACCAGGATGTGCCTGGAGCAGCTAGACAAACTGGTGCAACCGGGTATGGACCTCATAGACGTTGGCTGCGGCTCAAGCATTCTATCCATCGCGGCGGCCAAGCTCGGCGCAAGGCATGTCTTTGGCATCGAGATTGACTCTGTTGCCGTAAATGTGGCCAAGCAGAACATTCGCGATAACCACCTGGAACATACCATACGCCCGGTTCAGGGCAGCCTTCCTCACCCCGACGTTATGGCCGACGCCTATGACATAGCCATCGCCAACATATCTGCCAAGATAGTCATCGAGATCTCCAACGAGCTGGTCAGGGCTACGAAGCCAGGCGGAAAGATCATCGCTTCAGGCATCCTGGGCGAGAATATAGCAGGCCCGATCGACGCGCTAACGGCTGCCGGGGCAACGCTGGAGAGCACCCTTGTCGACGGTGACTGGGTCACGCTCGTCTGCAACGTGAGCTAGGCCCGTGCACCACTTCTTCGTCCCGCCGGAGTGCATCGTCGAAGACAACGTAACGCTTCCTGTGGATGTCGCGAGTCAACTGAGTCGAGTGCTCAGGGCACGCCTCGGAGATGAGATTGTTGTGCTCGACGACAGTGGCACAGAGTATCTGGTCCAACTGAGCGCCATCGACAGAAACTCGGCATCCGGCATAGTCATCAGCAAAAGCAAAAGCCAGGGCGAACCGTCTGTCTTCATCACGCTCTACCAGGGCATCCTCAAAGCTGATCGCTTCGAGTACATGCTCCAAAAAGGCTCGGAGTTGGGCATCACTTCGTTTGTCCCTGTAAATTGCCACCGGACCATTTCCCAAAACAAACCCTCTGACTCCAGATATACGCGATGGCGAAAGATCATCACTGAGGCTGCAGAGCAGTCAGGACGCGGGCGACTGCCGGTCCTTCAAGAGATCGTCAACTTCGACTCAGCCTGCGAAAAGGCCACTGGCGTCTCTCTAATGCCGTGGGAAGGGGAAAAGGCCACTAGCCTGAAATCTAGCCTCACATACGTGGCATCAGGTACAGATGCTCACTCATCAATAAATATCTTTATAGGTCCAGAGGGTGGTTTCACTACGGAAGAGGTGGAGTTCGCCAAAAAGAACCGCATTACTCTTGTCACTCTGGGACCCCGAATCCTACGCGCCGAGACGGCGGGTATTGTGACTGCAGCTGCAATACTTTACGAGCTTGGTGAACTAGGCGGCTAAGACGTGCATCCCAGGTTCTAGGCTTCATCGACACCAATCAATAAACGTTCGCCCTGAGTCCCGATTTCATCGAGTATCCCAGACAAAGTCGGGACCTGTCGAGGGGCAGCGCCTCCAGAAGCAAGGAAACTAATCTCCCTGTATGCCTTACCTCATGTTCCAACCATCAGTCACAGGGAGAACCGTTCGCTGTGCCTATTCCAAACGGGCAACCTATTCCGGTCTTGGTGCGCGTCCAAGAAGACTTGCAATGGCTTCGTCCAAAGGCACGTTCTCGAATAGGACGCTGTACATCGCCTGAGTAATAGGCATATCAACGCCAAACCGCCTGGAAAGCGTCATTGCCGCAGCCGCGGTGTTCACTCCCTCTGCGACATTAACCATTGATTCGCGAATCTTCTGAAGAGACTCTCCCTTCGCAAGCCGCTCGCCTACCGAATGGTTTCTGCTTAGAGTACTAGAGCATGTGGCCACCAGATCACCCATGCCAGCCAGACCAGCCAAGGTAAGAGGTTTCGCTCCGGCTGCCGCAGCAAGGCGTCCTATCTCCGCTAGGCCTCGTGTCATGAAAACAGCCTTGGCGTTGTCCCCCAGCTCTTTGCCGTCACACACACCCGCTCCCAGCGCAATGATGTTCTTCAGCGCGCCACCAAACTCCACGCCCACAATGTCGTCGTTGGTGTAGACGCGCAACCTGGATGGTGAATTAATTATGTCCTGAGCCTTGACTGACGCATCGGAGTTTTGCGATGCAACAACTGTAGAAGAAGGTTTCCCCTGCACGATCTCCCGAGCAAGATTGGGGCCGGACAGTGCGCAGATGTTATCCCTCATGCCGCGGGGCAGCTCTTCTGTCAGCACCTGGCTCATTCTGAGGCCAGTGTCTATCTCTAGACCCTTGGTTGCGCTGACCACTACTGCATCGGAGTTAAATGCCAACGCCACGCGACGAACGTTTTCCCTAAATGTACTGGATGGGACGACAATCAACACCAGGCCGGCTTCGAAAAATGCTTCGTCTGCTGATGAGGTGACGTGGAGGTTAGTAGGGAACTTGGTGCCTGGAAGAAACCGTCGATTTTCGCCTTCTCGGTTCAGGACTTCGGCCTCATCCGGCGTGCGAGCCCAGAGCGTCACCGATTGTCCGTCTTGGGCAAGGAGCGTCGCCAGGGTGGTGCCCCAGCTAGTCGTGCCTACTACGCCGACTTTGGCCATCGAAAGCCCTTGCGTCTTTCTTTACTGGAGCTGGCGTCAGATGAGTCGACCGACTCGCCTATCTTGCGCTCTTCGCCCTTGACCAGTCTCTGGATGTTGTCCCAGTGCCGACCTATTACTATCGAACCACCGAAAATGCTGTACCAGACGTATTCGGCAGGGACTAAGTCAAGCACAATGAAAATTGCCAGTGTAATCACACCAAACAGGGTGCCCAATATCGAACCCAGCGAGACCCAGCGAGTCGAAGCTATCGTCGCAACCCCTGCGATAGCGGCCACAAGCCCTGACCAAGGAGACAGAATTATCAGCCCCCCAAGTCCTGGCGCGGTGCCTCTGCCACCTCTGAAGCCCGCATATGCTGGCCAGTTGTGGCCGATAAGTGCAGCAAGAGCCGCAGCTACCTCAGCAGCAGGGACGTCGAAGAAAATACGAGTCAGCGCTACAGCCAGTATGGACTTGCCCATGTCCAGCAGAAGTGCCAGTGCGGCTGACTTCACGCCCACGGTACGCAGCACATTGGTCATGCCCGTCTTGCCACTACCGTAGTCCCGGACATCAACCCGCTTGACCAGCCAACCTAAAATCAGTCCAAACGGTATAGATCCCAGCAGGTAGCCGACGGGGACCATGACCAGAAAGGCCATTATTGCTCTCCCCTACCCTTGAATCTCATTCTCAATGGACTTCCCCTGAACTCATATGCACCGCGAATGGTATTCTCCAGATATCTAGCGTACGAAAAGTGGACCATCTCAGAACTATTCACGTAAAAGGTGAAGCTGGGAGGGCTCGTCTTGTCCATGGTGACGCCGTAAATCTTCAGCGACCTGCGACTGGTCAGTGATGGAGGATGCTCCGCCACAGCATTCATAATCTGACGCCTGAGGTCGTACCGCGGTACGCCCTTGCTCCACTCCAGGTAAACATCCTTGGCAGTATCCAGAAGCTCGTTGATTCCGGTGCCATCCAGCGCTGAGACCAGACATATGGGCGCGTAAGAGGCGAACCGGAAGCGGTCCCTCACTGATTGCACAGCCTCGTCTGCGGTGATACCCATCTCTTTAGCGAGGTCCCACTTGTTGACGGCTAGGACAATCCCCTTAAATCCGTCAAGAATGTACTTCGCAATATGGGTGTCCTGACTGGCTGCTAGCTCCGAGGCATCCATCAAGAGTATGGCAACGTCGGCTCGGTCAATGGCGCGCATTGAGCGCAAGACGCTGTATCGCTCAATACCGCGATCGACGCTGCCCCGGCGGCGTATGCCAGCCGTGTCGATCAGCAGAGTTGACCAGTCATTGTGGATCACAAGGGAGTCCAGCGTGTCTCTGGTCGTGCCTGGAATATCGCTGACTATAGCGCGACTCTCGCCCGCTATGGCGTTCAGCAACAGGGATTTGCCAACGTTGGGCCTGCCTACGATTGCAAGCTTCAGGTCCGAATCCGGCTCTGGGAACCCAGGGCTGTCTGGAAAATGGGTGATTACCTGCGCCATCATCTCATCTATGCCATAGTTGTGATACGCACTGACGGGCACCGGGTCACCCATGCCAAGCTCGTAGAACTCGACCGCATCAGCCACACGTTTGTCGTTGTCCGACTTGTTCGCTGCGAGCACGATAGGCTTGTCCGTGCGTCGAAGGGCGCCCGCCACATCCACGTCGCCAGGTGTTACACCAGTGCTAGCATCCACCAGCATGACAATGACGTCGGCATCGTCAATTGCGACCTCTATCTGGCCCTTGACCTGCCGCCATATATCCGTCTCTGGGAATATGTCCAGACCGCCGGTGTCGACCAGGACAAAGGGATATTCGCCCCAGATCGTCTCCACCATAACCCGGTCGCGGGTTGTGCCAGCGATGTCTGACACGATAGCTGTTCGTCTTCCTACCAGCCGGTTGAATAAAGTGGACTTTCCAACGTTGGGTCTCCCCACGATGGCCACCAGGGGCTTGATGCTCGATACCATTACTTAACTCTGTTCCTCTTCTTCTTCTCTTCGCTTAATTGGCCTTGGACTATGAAAAAAGCTCGGCAAGAATCGCCTTTTGGGCGTGGAGCCGATTTTCGGCCTGGTCAAACACGA
>CAJWRP010000094.1 GCA_913046025.1 uncultured Chloroflexota bacterium | reverse complement strand
ACACGGTGAGGAGATCGACAAGGGTACGCTGGTTGGGCAAGAGGGCCAGCCTGACAAGAACGTAGTCTACATCCGCACCACCGCCGCTGAGGAGATCTCCACCGAGCCACAACCAGATGTGGATTTCGGCGACCAGAGCGTTCTCAAACGGGTTATCGTGTTGAGCGCAGGCTCTTTCATGAACCTGCTTTTCCCGGCAGTGGTCTTTACGCTAATCTTCCTGTTTCCTCAGGACGCTATCGTAGGCACGGTAGTGATCAATGGCGTTGCTCCCGGATCTCCCGCACAGGAAGCCGGAATTACTCGCGGTGATATGATCCTGGCTATTGATGGCCATAAGGTCGATAATCACTCAGACCTGATACAGCGAATCATGGCCCGCTTGGGATCACCGACAGATGTCACCATCATACGAGGGACATTCATAACCGGCAGCGATGTTCCAGAAATAACGTCGGCCAAGCCCGAAGTTCTCACTATTGAACCTAGGCTCAATCCGCCCTCGCTCACGATCGTAGAGATAGTTACATACCCCGACAATGAAGTGCTCTTGGCAGACGCCAAAAAGTACAACCCTGAGTTGGTGCTTGGCGATGAGATGACGCAGGGCTCCGTGGGCATCTTAATCGGCACAAAAAATGAACGTATGATTTCCCGCAGGCACTCACTATTCGAGGCCGTGCCCATGTCATTAGGCCGCATGCGAGACGTGGTTCTCATCTCCAAGAATGGCCTGGCCCGTTGGGGTGCTGGCGGCCCTGACCCAGGACTAGCCGGTCCAGTTGGCATAGCCAGCGTTACCGGACAGGTTGCCAACGTTGGCATTTCGCCTCTAATCGAATTCATGGCGCTAATCAGCATCAGCCTCGGCATCGTCAACATATTGCCAATCCCAGCTCTGGACGGCGGAAGGCTGCTATTCGTCATCATCGAGTGGGTACGACGCGGCAAGCGCATCTCACCTCAACGCGAGGGCCTGGTCCACATGGTAGGCTTCGTGGTTCTCATTAGCCTAATAGTGCTGATTACCATAGTAGATGTGCAGCGCCTGGTGAGCGGCGACAGTCTTTTACCCTAGCAGGCCACATTCTCAACTTGAAGGGCAACCCTTACATGCGTTAGGCTAGATATGCCTGGCCAATCAATTTTTGGAATGTTTCGAATAATTCGAGTCTTCTGAAAAAAATGCGATACGAAAAAGAGCAAGCCTGGCAATGTCAGGCTTGCTCTTTCCTTTTGTATATTGAGCTGAGCGGGATTGCGCAGCTATGCAAAGCGAAGAGCGAAGGTTTATAGGCAGGGAACGAGCTATTTTAGGATTCGGTTAATAAAGTCATCGATGGCCGAAGCCAGTAACGCCGGGTATGATCCTTTCTGGAGAGCAATATGAAAAAACGGCGCATAACTAAAGCATTAAACGTCGGCAACGTAAAAGTCGGCGGCGACGCCCCTATCACAGTGCAGTCCATGACCAAGACGGATACACGAAACATTAAGGCGACTGTAGAGCAGATCAAGGGCCTGGAAGAAGCGGGATGCGAAATAATCCGGTGCGCTGTGCCGGACATGGAAGCGGCCAAGGCATTAAAAGAAATCATACGCCAGACTCGCATTCCCGTTATCGCCGACATTCACTTTCACCACCAGCTTGCATTGCAGGCCCTGGAAAGCGGAGTCGACTGCCTTCGATTAAACCCAGGCAACATTCGCGACCGGGCCAAGGTCGAGGAAATTGTTCGCGAGGCCAAAGCCAGACAAGTCCCGATCCGCATAGGCGTTAATTTCGGAAGCCTTCCGCCCGTGGGCGGTATAGGAATAACCAGAGGCCTGTCGCGGCACACCGACGGCGTTAACACCCTCCCCAAGGCCGGTGAGGCATCTGAGGGTGAATACTCTGTGGTCGACCACATGGTTCAGACCGGACTGTGGGAGATTGGCATACTGGAAAATTTGGACTTCGACCTGATCAAGATATCTTTGAAGGCCTTCGATATCGATACAACCGTCGAGGCCTACCGTAGACTAGCCGACATGGTGCCGTACCCGTTCCACCTGGGCATAACGGAGGCGGGTACTGCCAAGTCAGGCAGCATTCGTAGCGCTATAGGCCTGGGAATGCTTCTGTACGACGGCATAGGGGACACAATCCGCGTATCCCTCAGCGACGATCCGAAAGAAGAAATCTACACAGGCTTCGAAATTCTGAAGTCTCTGGATCTGCGGAAAGAAGGCACGGTACTCGTTGCCTGCCCAAGCTGTGGTCGCGCAGATGTCGACATACGACAGTTGGCCAACGACGTGGACTTAATGCTGCGAAAGATCAAGACACGAATCAAAGTAGCCGTAATGGGCTGCGAGGTGAATGGGCCAGGAGAGGCCAAAGATGCCGACGTTGGCATTGCCGCAGGTGCGGGCAGGGCCATCATCTTCCGCAAGGGGAAGAAATCCCGTATCGTGGAGGAGGCTGACATGCTGACCGCTCTAATGGAAGAGGTCAAGCAGGTAGAAATGGAACTTAAGGCTTAGACCCCGCTTTCTAAAAAGGAATCAGATGCGCGTATCAAAGTTATTCGGTAAGACACTCCGGGAAGAGCCGGCTGAGGCGGACCTGGTCAGCCACAGGTTGATGCTCAAGGCAGGTATGATTTACCAGGTCTCATCTGGTATCTACAGTTACATGCCCTTGGCCTGGCGTTCCCTGCGTAAGATTGAGCAGATCATCCGAGAAGAGATGAACGCCGCTGGAGGACAAGAGGTACGTATGCCAGTCTTGCAGCCTCAGGAGATCTGGGATGATTCCGGTAGAGCCGAAATCATGGGCTCGCTGCTATTCCGCCTGAACGACAGGCGCGAGCGCCCGCTGGTGCTCGCTCCTACTCACGAAGAGGTCCTGACTAGCATGGTGAAGGCCAATGTCAATAGCTATCGTGACCTCCCGCTCATCGTGTACCAGATTCAGACCAAGTTCCGGGACGAGACGCGCCCCAGAGGCGGTTTGATCCGCGTACGCGAGTTCGATATGAAGGACGCCTACAGCTTCGACACTGACGATGAGGGCCTGGAAAAGAGCTACCAGGCTATGGTGCAAGCTTACAAGAATATATTCAGTCGTTGCGGCTTGGACGCCGTAATGGTGGAGGCTGACAGCGGTGCCATAGGTGGTAAGGACTCCCACGAGTTTATCCTCCTGGCAGACGCTGGCGAAGACACCATTATCATATGTCCTCAGAGCCACTATTACGCCAACGCCGAAAAGGCCCTGTTCCAAAAGTCGGCACAACCCATAGACGAGCCTTTGGACCTTGAGGAGGTGCACACTCCTGGCGTAAAGACCATAGAGGCTCTGGCGAATTTCGTTAATGTGCCGAACAACAAGACGTTAAAGGCCGTGTTTTACTCTGCAGATAGCGAAATTGTCTTCGTTGTCATCAGGGGCGACCTGGAGGTCAACGACGTCAAACTTAACAACGCATTGGGCGGTATTGCAGAACTGCGTATGGCCACTCCGGATGAGGTCAAGGCTAAGGGCCTCGTCGTCGGCTCGGCGTCACCTATCGGCCTGGAGGGCATACGCATTATCGCTGACGATTCTATCAACTTGGGTTCGAACTTCGTGGTGGGTGCCAACCGAGAGGACTATCACCTGCTCAACTCCAATCACCCTCGCGATTTCAAGGCCGACATCATCGCAGACATAGCGCTAGCACAAGAGGGCTATGCTTGCCCAGTGTGTGGCGAGCCGTTGGAAACTCGCAGAGGGATTGAGATTGGCCACGTCTTCAAGCTAGGCACCCGCTACAGCGAGATAATGGACGCCAATTTCCCTGACAGCGAAGACGTACAGCGCCCCATCGTCATGGGGTGCTACGGAATTGGAGTTGGCCGCCTTTTCGGTGCCGCCATAGAACAGAACCACGATGACAAAGGCATGATCATACCTGCACCTATCGCGCCATACGACGTATCGCTGGTTGGTCTAAACATCGATAATCCAGAAGTGTCAGAAGCCGCAGAAGTTCTCTACGATCAGCTGGAGCAGGCGGGAATCGATGTGTTATTCGACGACCGGTCGGAATCACCAGGCGTAAAATTCAACGACGCTGACCTGCTAGGGTTGCCGGTCAGGCTGGTCGTAAGCCCCCGCAATTTGAAGCAGAACGTCATAGAGGTGAAGGCTCGCTCCGAGTCCGACGCCATGACGCTGGCCCAGGATGAGGTAGTCGCGAAAGTTAAAGAACTAATCGCGGCACACTCCGCATAGCCTCTCAATCCGAAATGGAGGTCAGGAAGTCTGTTAGGACCTTTTCGTATGCCTTAGGGTCTAGGTTCCACGCAAGAACGTGGTCTGCCCCTTTGATGAAGTAAGGCGTGACGATGTCGGACCGTTCTCTGGCGAAGTCCTCGCTGATACTGAAAGGAATAGTCGTATCTTCGCCCCCATGAATTAGGAATATCGGTACCTCCAGTTCGCCTGAGCGCGTCAGATATTCGGTGGCAGAATAGTCCACATCGAAACGGACCATGGCTCCGAACTTCGCATAGTTCAGCGCGAACTGAGGATAGCCAAGTTGCTGGCCTCCCCAGTCAATTGTCCGACTTAGGTGAAGCATGGGTGAGTCTAATATGACCGCCGTCACACGGTCTGACAGCGAAGACTGGTACATAAAATTAGCGACTATTGCGCCTCCCATGCTGTATCCGAAAAGAACGACATCCTTAGCACCATCGTCCATGGCGTACCGAATAGACTCCTCCAGATCTTCCCATTCCGTAAGGCCATACCTGTGATAGCCGTCCTCACTGGGCGGCAGGTGTGGATCGTTTCTGTAGTGAATGGCAAGGAGTGGCATGCCCGTTTTAGAAAGAGCAGGGATTACTCGCAAAGCCTCTTGGGGGCTGGCATTCCTTCCATGCACAATCACAACCCAGGTATCTTCTTCACCATCGATATACCAGGCGGGAAATTGGCCTGCTGAGCTCGTAAAGTGCACCTCCTCAAAAGGAATGCCCAGCGCCGAGGTAGGGTCACCCTCATAAGCATAGCTGTCCAAGCGGACATGCTCGCCAATACCAGGGGCTCCTGACTTTTCAAAAAACTGCCGCTGTACCTCATTGCCTGACACACTGACTACGGTTCCAACCTGGTTGTAACTGGATTCTCCGTCCAATCCCAACAGCCCGTTATGCCTGAGTAGTTTGTCCTTTCCAGCACCGGCTGGTAATCGCAGAGTTATGAGTCCATCTGCAACATTGATAACAACCAGGTTCAATTCTGGCAGGCCGACTTTGGGCACCAGGCCTCCGTCCCTAATAAGATTTGAGAGATACGTTCCACTGGCGACAAGCCCGACGAACGTTAGCATAACTAATGCGGCGCCTATCCATGAAAATATCTTTCGTCGTGTCATGGGCGTACCTTTCCGCTTCACTGACCAGCTATACTGTTTTGCGATCAGAGTAATTGACAATACGTGAGATTTAAAGATACATATGTACCAGACGGAACTGGTATCTACGAATTAGAGATATATGAGCGGAATCTGGCCCGGCGACACAAAGTGCGTGGCAATGCTAAGTTTTGATGTTGATGGCGTATCTGGCGCGATCAACCAGAAACCCGAGAGTGCAAGCCTTCCCAGTTTTATGTCCATGCGGGAGTATGGCCCCGCCATCGCGACGTCACGAATCCTGGACCTGCTGGACTTCCACAACATCAAAGGAAGCTTTTACATCCCTGGATTCGTCGCTGAAACCCATATTGAGCTAGTGAAAGACATCCACGATCGAGGGCACGAGGTAGCGCACCACGGCTACATGCACGAGCCACCGGCCACACTAACCAAACAACAGGAGGCAGATGTCCTGGATAGAGGCTCAGCCATTCTGGAAGGCATCACGGGGGTAAAGGTGGCAGGGTACCGCTCGCCCAGTTGGGAGCTAAGCGAAGACTCGTTGGCCCTGCTGTCGGAGCGCGGATTCCAGTACGACTCCAGCATGATGGGAAACGACATTCCATACATCGTGGACGCCGATGGCAAGGACATGGTGGAGGTCCCGGCCCACTGGGAGCTGGACGACGTTCCGTACTTCAACTACTCGCCCGCACTGGGAATGCGCAACGTGGCCGCCAGCCCAGAGCAGGTCTATCAGGTCTGGTCAGCAGCGTTCGAAGGTGCTCACCATTACGGCCGGTCGTTCCTGCTAACCATGCACCCTCACTGTATAGGACGCCCCGGCCGCTTGCGCATGCTGGAGCGGCTCATCGAGTACATTAAGGGCTTTGACAACGTCCAATTCATGCGCGTAGACGACGTCGCCAAAATATTTGGATAGACTGTTAAAGAATGTTCTAGCCAGTCCGACCTGTTATCGGCCAAGCTCCTCATGAATCTTTTTGAGGCTCTCGCTCATGTGACGCAGCAGGATGCCTGGAGGAGGCGGGCCAACATGGGTGTAACCGACGCCTAGCTCAACCAGTTGCGTTGGCGTGAGTGGGCAGGAGTTGTGGTTCATCGGGAACTGGAGCTTAGCTTTACCAATGGCTTTCACCTGATTGGCCATCTCCGTGACTTTGGCCATAAGCTTAGGGTCTGCTGGATCGGTGACGCCCAGCGCCTGTGACAGGTCTGACGGCCCGATGGAAACCAGGTCTATGCCGTCCAGAGCCGAGATCTTCTCGATGTCCTTAATGCCCTTGTCGTCTTCTGTCATTACTGACAGGAGGATCTCGTCGTTAGACTGCCTGGAGTGCTCCTGATAGGGCACGGAGCCGTAACGAGCGGCCCGAGAGCCAGCTGAGGCACCTCGTTCGCCTACGGGAGGATAGCGCACCGCGTCCACAGCACGCTTCGCGCCTTCAATGCCATCAACGTGAGGCACTATGATGCCCTCCGCTCCGGCATCGAGTATTCGCAAGATCAGCTTGGCGTCGTTGTCCGGCACTCGGATGATCGACGTCACGCCAGCCAGGTCGGCGGCCCTGATCATCTGCTCCACCAGAGCCAGATCAAAGGTCGTGTGCTCCATGTCTATGAAGGCCGCATCGAATCCGGCAATGCCTATGATCTCAACGATCTGGGGGTCGGCCATGGTAACGTACTTGCCGAGAGCAAGCTGTCCGTCCCTCATGAGTTTCTTTACGCGGTTCTGTCGCATTTAGTCTCCTTTCGCCAGCGCCTTTACGGCGTCGGCTACCAGGCGAAGTTTATTAGCCTGACATATGCTCGTCAAGCGAACTAGGCTGCGTTGGAGATATCGATCAGCCCTCTTCTAAAGCACTAGCCTTTACAAATATGGCAAGCAGACAAGGATGAATGGGATAATGGGTTTATCTTAGATTCAGAGCCCTGGAGGTGATCCGATGCCAACTTTAACCGGCGAGAGATGTGTAGCCTGCCGAAGAGACTCCCCAAAGGTGACCGATGCGGAAGTGGCCGAACTCAAGCCTCAGATT
>CAJWRP010000093.1 GCA_913046025.1 uncultured Chloroflexota bacterium | reverse complement strand
GCTTGCGGACGGATGGCTTCCTATCTTTCTTGTACCCGGTCGCATGGACGCAGCGTTGGCTGAGCTTAAATCAGGCGCGGAGTCGGCTGGCAGGTCGCTGAGCGACATTGCCATTTCACCCCAAGTATCCATCTACGTAACAGATGACATACCGGCTGCTCGAGACAGGGAACGTCCCCACATAGCCTTCTATATTGGCGGCATGGGTGTGTTTTACCACCAGTATATGCATCGCATTGGTTTCGGCCATGAGGCTGATCTGGTACGAGAGGCCTATCTGGGTAGGGACCGAGACGGTGCTGCAAAGCTTGTCACGGATGAGATGGTTGACGCCATGACCATCATTGGCAGCCCCCAGCGGTGTCGCGATCAGATGCAGACCTTCTTCGACGCTGGTGTGAATGAGGTCCGTCTGGTGTTTAACGAACCTGACAAGGAATCCATATTTCAGGCTGTTAAGAGCCTGGCTCCCGTCCTTTGATATGACCAAAAACAACAGGCCAAGCCTGACGGTCTGCCCTGCCTGTTAACTCGGCTAATGTTTGGTTTATAGGCTAGCGGCGGAACCCGATCTTCTTGAAGGCTTCAGCATACTCCATCCCTTTGCCAACAGCATGCCCTCTGCGCCACTCCTGCATGCGCTCCCGAGCCCAAGTCTCATCCCGACCGTCCATCTGCGACTTGTGCTCCATTAGAGCTTTGATAGAGGTATCCATATGGTTGGTCACATCCATCCAGTGATCTGGATTAGGGTGACCCATTATCCAGACCTCCGCGACCTTATGTGGCTCAAAACTGTCCTCTAACAGGTCGGGAAACGTCATGTGGTCTCGCGCTGTTGGAAAGATAGCCTGCAGCGTGGCCTCACCGGCTGCCATGTGATCGGGATGACCGACTCCAAAGCGGGTGTTTTCCAAGTTACGCATGGGGTACATGGTGACGACGACGTCGGGCTTATACCTTCGTATCTCCCTAGCTATATCCTTTCGCAACTCAAGAGTGACCTGCAGCAGGCTGTCTTCGTTATCCAGAAACACCACATCTTTCAGGCCCAAGACCTTGCCAGCGTTAACCTGCTCTTCACGGCGAATTCGAGACAGCTCCTTCTGAGTCATGTTTCGGTCGCTGCTGCCCTTGCTACCATCTGTGCACATCACGTACACCATCTCCCAGCCCTCGGCACATAGTCTGGCCACAGTGCCAGAGCAGCCGAATTCGGCATCGTCGGCATGGGCCACTACGACCATGCCGCGAGAAAATTTCTCTTCTTCATTCTCCTGAGTCATGAATACTCCTTAGTTTGACATCTCTAATATCGCGATTGTGCAGGCCAGAATCTAGCTAATAAATCCTACTCCTTGTCTAATTATTTCGACGCGACGACAAAGAGCTTTAACGACCGGACATTCCAGTAACCTGTTTCCTAAATTACACCACTGCACTAAAGTGTAATCAATGGTCAAGGGCAGAGTCCATTAATCTTTCGCACACTAACATGGAGTCGCTTTTTTGTGGCATACGGCCAGCCTCTTCAGGCCAGTTACAATCGGATCGCTTATCGTTGACAGGCCCGAGCCATGTCCGTATCATGCGGTTCCTGTAGAACAGCTAGAACAGCCGCTTTTAAATCCTAAGGGGGGTTCATGTACTCGCGCATCTTGGTTCCCTTGGACGGCTCCAAACTCGCAGAAAAAGCCCTGCCACACGCAGAGGGCCTGGCGAAGACATCAGGCGCAACCATACACCTAATTAATGTGCTGTCGCGCTACACTTCAGCGAGCATGCTATCCGGTAGCTTTGAATCTGGTCCTGGTACTGTAGTTGGGGTGGACCTAGCACGGCAACTGGAAGAGGTTCAGATCCGCGGGTCTAAGGAGTACTTGCGCCACACAGCAGACCAGCTAGAACACGATGGCATTGATGTGCAAATCGAGTTCCATGAAGGCTCGCCGCACGACTACATTATTGATTACGCAAAGCAACATGGCATTGATCTTATCGTCATGTCCACACACGGCCATGGCGGATTGAAGCGCATGTTACTGGGCAGCATCACCGACAAAGTTATTCGCGCAGGTGAGATGCCCGTCCTGGTAGTGCCTTAATTTCTGACACCGATTAACAGCCACATGCCAGCGCTAACCTGGGTTGGCAGATCAAATTGACATGGCTTCAGTCTTCGTTGGAAGCGTGCCACATTACTGATTGGAGTGAATTCCTGATGAGTGTATCCGACGTTAAGGCTTTAACCTTCGACGTTTTCGGAACAGTTGTAGACTGGCGCGGCAGCATCACAAGACAAGGTGAAGCACTGGGCAAGGCCAAGGACGTTACCTCAGTGGAGTGGGCCGAATTCGCAGACCGGTGGCGCGGTGGCTACGGGCCGTCCATGGACAAGGTCCGCAAGGGCGAACTGCCTTGGACGAACATTGACACCCTGCATCGCTCAATACTCGATGAGCTCTTGGAGGAGTTCAACATTACCGGCCTCACTGAGGAAGAGAAGGTAGACTTCAACAAGTCCTGGCACAGGCTCGACGGCTGGCCAGACTCCACTCCCGGCCTGACGCGACTGAAGACCAAGTTCGTTATCTCCACGCTGTCCAACGGCAATGTTGCGTTGCTGACCAACATGGGCAAGTATGCGGGCCTGCCCTGGGACTGCATCCTGTCAGCGGAGATCTTTCATCACTACAAGCGCGACCCAGAGGTCTACAAGGGCGCTGCGGAGATTCTCGGTCTTCCAATCGAACAGGTAATGATGACCGCCGCGCACAAGAACGACTTAAAGGCCGCGAAAGAGACGGGCATGAAGACGGCGTTCGTCCCTCGGCCTGGTGAACACGGTGCAGCCCGGGACGTCGATACCAGCAACGAAGACTGGATCGACGTATACGCCTGCAGCTTCGAGAAGTTGGCTGAAAAATTAGGTTGTTAGGCCTGTTTGCTATAGCGCCCCGCATTAAAGAGTTTTGGAGGAAACAAGATGGGTAAGTTGGACGGCAAGGTCGTTCTGGTGACTGGAGCCAGCAGAGGCATAGGCAAGGAGATCGCGGTGCTATTCGCGGCAGAGGACGGCAAGGTCGTATGCGCCGCCAGGACAGTGGACGAAGGGGATCACCCCCTCGAAGGCTCTCTGAACACCACTGTAAACGAGATCAAACAGGCGGGTGGCGAGGCCACTGCGGTAGCAGCCAACATTTCACTGCCAGAAGACTGCGAGATGCTCGTTCAGACCACCAAGGATACCTACGGCCCTGTGGACATTCTGGTCAATAACGCCGCGCTAACCTACTTTGTGCCCATCAAAGACTACCGGCTTAACCGATGGATGCGATCATGGGCAGTAAACTTCCACGCTCCCTTTATCTTGAGCCAGCTTGTGATGGAAGACATGATCCCGCGAGGCAGCGGCAGCATAGTCAACATTTCTTCAGGAGCGGCAATTGGTCCCGGCAGAGGTCCATACAAGGACGTCCCAGCCAATAGCGGTCATACCTGCTACGGGGCGGAGAAGGCGGCGCTGGAGCGATTTTCGCAGGGCCTTGCCCAGGAGATTTACGAGTATGGTATTTCTGTGACAGCGCTTTCACCTTCACAGGTGGTACCTACGCCAGGGACGATATTCCATCACCTGGTTACCGGGCCAGAAGACCCTCGAGGCGAAGACCCCAAGCTCATGGCAGCAGCAGCGTTGATTTTGGCAACGGAGTCTGTGGAGAAGATCTCAGGCCGGGTTACTTACAGCCAGCAGCTTCTGGCGGAGTACGGCCAGTTGGAAAACCCTCAGGGTACCGGACTTCCCGGAGGACGAGTGGGCAGCGGTTACAGCCAGGCATAGACCTAAAAGGCCTGGGATATCTGCCCGCAGCCGTTACTATTGAAATATGAATAAATCACCATGCGGCTTGGAGTTAGTTAGTTGCGCGGGTTAGGCCTTCTTCCCAGTTCCACCACGTTGCTTATCGCAGCCTGGGTGATTTATCTCAGTTACCTATCATCGATTCCCCGGCTGCTCCTAATACCATCCTTGCCTCGATCTCTGGTCACTGCTGTGACACACTTCATTGCATATTTCATTCTGGTAACTTTGATCTACATAATCTTGACGAGGCACAGGCCAGGGCCAATTGGCGGCTTCAAGTCTGCGATCCAAGCCGTGGTGATAGCCATTGCCGTAGGCATCGCTGTCGAAGTAATGCAGAGCGTTCTCCCTGAACGTTCAGCGCAACTATCCGACGTGGTATTCAATGTCGCCGGGGCAATGGCAGGACTATTAACAGTTCTCTTCCTCAGCGTTATCGGCGTGCCCAGACGCCTCATTTGCGCCGCCATCGGGACCGGAATGGCCCTGGTGATAGTCGGAATAGCTGCAAGCACGGCGATCTGGAACCCGGCATACCCATACCATGGCGATCACTGGCACAGTTCTTACGGCATATCCGTTTGTGGTATGAGACAGCCAGACTTACCGGGCGTGCCTGGCGGTGTTCACAGCCACGGAACAGAGTTTATCCATATACACCCAAATGACGCGTCAGAGGAGGGGAAAAATGCGACTCTAAGTCTGCTGTTCGAGACTCACGGCGGCAGGCTTACGCAAAATGGCTTCCTACTTCCATGGGGAACTAGCTATAAGAACGGCGACAAATGTCCCGATGGAACGGCCGGGGAGTTCATGGTCTTTGTAAACGGCGTTTTAGTAAAGGACCCAACAACCTATGTGTTGAGAGACCACCAGGCCATTCTCATCATGTTCAGATCAGTTGGATATCGAGATCAGGCCTAGCCAGCCTCGGATACGCATTGCTCCAGCAGGTCGAAGGCAGCCTTGGTGAAGGCCCACATGTTAGCCTCGCGCCCAGACTCGCCCGTCTCCACGGTGATGGCTCGCTCCACAGGACCAGATACCGCAATGCAAGCATGGCCCGCGTCGTCGCCGTAGCGGTTGCCCGTAGGACCGCTGGCGCCAGTCTCACTCAAAGCCCAGGTAGTGCCCAGGCGTTCGCGTATGGCGCGAGCGTTCATCAGGGCATACTCTTCCGTGCTGGCGCGTTTGCCCTCCATGGCGCTGTCTGACACATCCAGCAGGCCCTTCTGTGCAGCCCTGGTGTACACAACCGAGCCGCCGACGTAGTAGTCAGACGCGCCGGATATCGACACGAGGCAGGCTGAAAGCAGGCCTCCACAGGACGATTCGGATACGGCCAGTTTTTGGCCACTCTGCTTAAGCTTCTCGGCGACCGAAGCTGCCATGGATGTTAAATCGGGCATCTGTTTCTCCTGAGCACTAAGAGTTTACTTTTTCTAGAATTTTCAGTTAGTGGATATCAAATCACCAAGAATAACCCGAAGGCTTTTGGCGCTTAGATTAAATCCTAGGCTAAAATCTCAAATACATAGACCTGGTGGTAGACATCTGGCTCGCCCTTGGGCAGAATCTGAGTAGGCTCTCCCAATTCCGCCAGCTTCCATAGACCGGCGGCCTCAAGCTCCGCATGCTTTTCTTTGTAGCCGCCCTCTTCTGCGAGATCTGGCCGCAGAGTATACACGATGTGTCCGCCGGGCTTGGTGACTCGTATCAACTCGTCTAGTGAATCCACAGGTGCGTGCCCAACCGTCAGCACTCCAACGGTCACCACAGCGTCGAAGGAGTCCGTCTCATAGCCCAGCGTCTCGCCCATGGTCATCTGGTCTAGCTGCTTGTAGACGCCCTTGTTTCGGGCCTCTTCCAACATGCCGAGCGACAGGTCCATGCCGACTATATTGCTGAAGCCAGCTTCAGCCAGGAGTTTGCCTACCAGCCCAGTGCCCGCACCGGCATCCAGCACACGAGCACCTTTGTCCACATATCTGATGAATGATTCAACCGCTCGGATGGGACCATACCAGCCGAAGTCCTTGTCCAGGTCCGATTCGTAGCTCTTGGCCCACACGTCGTAACGCTCTTCCAACTCTACCTCGTTTTTAGAGGCATATATCCACTGGATCAGGTTTTCTTTGTCTTCCATTCGGTTGCCTCCCCGCAGGCGAAATGATTATTTCTGGCAAAGGAAAAGTCCCCAACCTAGTTCCCTGTTCGTTACCGCTTGAGCGGTCTGCTCATAAGAGTAAGACAACTCTTCGTAGTGATCCGAGTGCTCGCCGCCACGATTGAAGGTCATGGTAGACAAGCACCAGTAGCTCATTTTCAGATGGTCCGACAGGTCTTTGGCATCGTTGACAGTGAAGCCAACAGTCTCCAGTGCCTTTTGATAGGTCTCGAAGCTGTATTCAGTATCGAAAAAAAGGCGCTCGTAGACGTGCTTCTGAGCCATTTCGCTAATTCTAGACTGGGGCTTTAGCAAATCATCAAAGATAAAAGTTCCATCGCGCTGCAGAACTCTATGGGTCTCCTTTAATGCCGACTCCTGGTCGTGGACATGATAGAGAGTAGCCTGACTCCAAACGTGTGTAAAAAAGCCATCCTCAAATGGAAGTTCAGTCGCAGATGCCTTCTCGAAGCTGACCTTGGCCTGCACTTCTGCTGACTGCTCGGCGAGAGCCTCATTGGCGTTATCAATTCGGACGCCGCTGAGGTCGATACCAACCACTTCGCACTTGAACTGCTCGTGCAATCTAATAGAGGTAGTGCCATTGCCACAGCCAAGATCAAGCACTTTGGAATCGGGTCCGATCTTTCCCCAGCCTGACATGAGCGTGTTCAAGTTAGAGCAGGCCTTTAGGAAGTCGTTGCCCGTTGACTCGTCGAAATAGCCCCAGTGGACACTTCCCTCTGGGTCCCAAAATGAGCTATAAATTGCATCCTGGCTATCATAATAAGTCTCTGTGTCTTGTTCGGTAAAACTCTTTTGCATTGTATGTCTCTCCTGATTAGATCACGGTTAGATCACTATTTAAAATTCAGTTAATTAGGTTGGCTTATAAATGGTGCATCCCTATATACAGGCATGGCTTGATGCCAACTGTCTAGGCTGGGATGCAAAATGGGAGAAATCGAAGAGACCTCTAAGAGGGTTACGTGGAGTTAACCGCCCTCATCGAAGCTAGGGGTCGCAGGGAAGATTCCGACTACGGACGTCATGTGTCGTATCAGCCGCTGATACCTGGTGAGAATCGGCTATTCTGGAAGAGATATTATCGCTCATCCTTGACTTCATTTCGGCTATCTCTGTTGGCCTGCGCGCCGCAGCACTAACGTATAATTAAGGGGCAATTGGTGCCAATCAATCCTAGATTGGAAACAACGCTCTGTCAACTCTACCGATTATTTGAAGGAATCACAGCAGTTATAAGCAGAATCTCCGGGGAGTCCATTTTCCCGAACTTAGGGGTGGAATCAACGGCCTTTGCCCCCTATACTGATCACTAGTGGGTCGTTATTACCACGAACAATAGGCAATTCAATCGGATATGCAAAAGGGACTTGCTCCTGATTACGGGTGGATCAGCACGAATTCCGCAACAAGTGG
>CAJWRP010000092.1 GCA_913046025.1 uncultured Chloroflexota bacterium | reverse complement strand
GTGCCATCTACGTCGTTGAGCAGACCGTAGGTCTCCAGGTCTGTGACAGACGCCACTGGCGCGCTCTTGGAGACCAGCGCTCGGGGCAAACCGGCGCCAAAGTTGACCGCTCCCACGACGTTCTCGCCGTTAGGATCCATCTCCCTGAGTGCCTGGCCTAGCCATCCCTGGTCGCCTAGCTTGTCCGGCTCGGCCGTGTGCCAGATGTCCATGGACCGGAAGTGTGAGCGGTTAGGCGTCGGGTAACCTACGCCGTGGATGATGGCCATCTTGCCCTCATCAAAGAGGTCTTTGACGGGAGCCATACTGGGGATCATGCCGTACTCATCGTCCAGGCGAAGTATGTCCTCCAGCTCGGTGCGAACGTTGGGACGATTATCCACATACCTGGGGTCTGTGAATGGCACGATGCAGTTCAGGTAGTCATTGCCACCGGACAACTGCACCATTACTATCTTTCGATTCTTTCCGCTCATTATTTTCTGTCCTCCTAGATGCCGAATGCCTTAGAAGATGTTGGCTGGTATGTAAACTTAGTTAATTGCGTTAAGCCTTTTGAAATACCTGGAAACGATGTCGACCCGTCTCCAGCACATAGACCCTATTCTGCTCGTCCAAAAGGACAGTTACCGGGTCCCAGAAGTAGGGTTCGATGCGAGCCGAGATCTCGTGTTCATCGTCGGTGTCCACGTCGAAGACTGGCTGGAACTTCTTGCGCGCTACCAGTTCGTCCTGCTGGGCCTCCATATATTCTGTGGACCAGGCTGAGAGCGTGGCCTGTCCCCGTAGCTGCTTGATGAAGCTGCCGTCCGGAGCCAAGACCTGCAACCGCTGGTTGCCCCAGTCGGCGACATACATGTTTCCATCGGAATCGACGGCAACGCTGGAAGGCCGACGAAGCTGACCTTCGCCGCCACCGGTAGTGCCGTACTTGGCAATGAACTCACCGTCAGATGTGAACTTCTGGATTCGATCATTGCGCCAGTCGGCTATGTAGATAAGGCCATCCTTATCCAGGCAGATGCCCCAAGGCAGATCGAACTCACCGTCGCCGCTGCCCTCAGAGCCAAACTTGCTAATGAACTGGCCGTCCTTAGTGAACTTCTGGACGCGATTGTTCCTGTGGTCCACCAGCAACAGGTTATCATTGGCATCGAAGACCATGCCGGACGGGCCGTCGTACTCACCATCAGCGGAACCCTTGGTGCCCCACTTAAACTCGTAGTTACCTTCCTGGTCGAACACGGTTATTCGCTGAAGGAAGTCGTCGGACAGGTACAGCTTCTCCTGGCTATCAAGAGCCAACGCTGTGGGCCAAATCATCTGGCCGTCGCCCTTGCCATACGAGTTAATCTGACCAAAGAATTCGTGCTTCAGGCTAACCACCTGAATGCCAACGATGTTAAGAGACTGGGTATTGCTGCGGCTGGCCACATATATACGGCCGTCGCCCTTGATGGCCATTCCCATGGGCAGGTGAAATCCCCGTCCACCCTGGTCGGCCACGAACCCTATTGTGTCAACGTATTCGAGATTGACCTTTTGGGTACCGGTTTCTGTTGCCATTAAATAATCCTCGCGATGCTGTGCATGATTTTGTTATACATCAGGTTAGGCGAAACCGCCTACACCATCTGGTATTCCTGAGTCGTTACCACCAGCTGTAGCATAGCGATAATATGCTTTTCGGACTCAGTCATGGCCTCGGGACTATCAAACCTGAGGATGCCCCACTTGCCAGCGTAGTCGATGAGGCCCTGCCTCGAAGTATCCAGCAGCGGAATTGGCCCGAGCAGGTTGAGACAACTGTCTACCAGCTTTTCTGGACTAAGCTGACTGTCGTCCGCCTGTTCCTCAACTCGTTTAACCAGAGACTGGACTCCTGACTTAGAGCTATCGCCTATTACCTTGCTAGCGAAATTAATTCTCTGAACGTATGCTCCCGTATTGATCCAGTCCTCGCCGCCCTGCCAGCCTTCAACGCTGGGTGGGTTAAGCAGATCCTGGCCCATGTTGGCGGAGACGCTGGCCGCAGCATAGGTTTCCATGGAAGGCACACCTAAGTCACCGGCTAGCCTCAGCATCCCAACAACCATCTCAGCAGGACTCTTGATTCTGGCGAACTTGGCGTCTTCAGACTTGAAGAACTCGGAGTTGAACATGGCCCGGAGCATAGCCGCTATGCTGTAGTCAGAGTCGAAATAAGCCTTGACCATTATGTCAATTGCTTGGGGGTCTCTTGGCTCAACGTGGGGCCACTGGGGAACGGGGGGCTCATCCGCAACGAAGTAGTGGTACAACTGCCTGGCAAGGAACCTGGGAGTTGCCTCCTGCTTGCATATGATGTCGATCACATCTTCACCATTGAAGTCCCCCGACTCGCCCAGGAAATTCTTAATGCCGTGATCGTGATCTTCCTCGTCGTACTCAAATTGCCAGGCGATGTAACCATAAGGCCTGGCTGTGTTGTTGCGCATCTTTATAGACATATAGTCTGGGTTGACAACTCGCCAGCCCGTGAAGGCTCTGGCGCACTCCTTAATGTCATCTTCAGAGTAGTTGCCTACACCCATGGAGAACAGCTCAAGAATCTCACGACCAAAGTTTTCGTTGATGGATTCTTTGTGATTGTCCTGGTTGTCCAGCCACATCAGCATGGCAGGATCTTTAGAAAGCTGAACCAGCAATTCCCGGAAGCTTCCCATTCCATAATTGCGGAACATCTCTATCTGGCTGGTGACGACCCTAGCCTGAATAAGCTTCGTGGCCGCAGTCGCAAACACCCGGTGCCAAAACAGCGCCATCTTCTCTTCAAGAGGTCGTTTGCTGTTTACCATTCGATAAACCCAGTAAGCGCCGCCAGAGGTTCGGTTGCGAAGGTCGGACTGGTCCACATGGTACCGACGAATCAGGTCCTCTGGAAGTTCGTTGACTTCGACCGGATTCAAGAGGTCTTCGACCGTATTTTCATAACCGCGCTCGGTTGCGAGCTCCAACTCTTCGGGAGTAGCACCAAAAGAAGCCCTTCGAAGAAGATGCGCCATCAGCGCTGTATCCTGATTCGACTGGACACTTGTCATGCCCTACCTCCTGAATCGAAATAAATATCGTTATTTGTTAAAATCGAGTCGCCACAAAGGTCGTCTAAACGGTCCCGATAGAAGTTTCATCCGCAGCCTCACGGTGCTCCAAAGTCTATCAATGGAGGCTACACCAGTCAAGAACAATTAGAAGCATTCTAATTGTGTTCACCACCGAATTCCTAATGCAATTATTCAACACTTCAGATTAATCGTCGATACCCCGATATGCATTCGATTAACATCATGACAATGACATTCAAGAAAGCACATCAACTGTTCCAGCAGCTATGCGAATTCGCCCTACAATCTCATAAACAGGCCACCCCCTATAGTTCAAAATCTGTAGATAGCTGCTGACGCAAACTGTAGCTTTTAATCGTGCGGTGTGCGATATTTCGCAAAACAGCCAATTGCAGATTAAGGGTAGATTTACGCTTTTAGTGTGGAGTCCAGAAAACGTGATAACAAGAGACACAGTGCGCCGCATACTTCTGGTGGGAGAAGAGCAGGAGAGGGCCGACAGGGTTACCCGAATTCTCGAAGGCGATGGCTATATCGTTACGACTACCTTGAGTAGCATAACGGCACTGGATTTGGCCGGTAACTCCGCCTACGACGCTCTGGTGATTGACCACCGGGTGCCCCTCGGAGACCGTCACTATCTGTTGCGGACGGTCCAAGTCAAAGAGCCCTTTACAGCAGCAGTGATTCTTGAAAGCCCGGCCTCTGTGGTCAACCAGCTGAAGCAAGCTTTTAAGGAAGTGGACCGTTCCCGGCCTGATTAGATTAAGGTCCCTTGTGATAAGGACGCAAGTTGGCATGGTCATATGCCTTGCCCTTAGATGTGACGCAGGCTACAATTCAGACCGAGTCGGGCACTTTTGTCGGGGTGTAGCGCAGTCGGTAGCGCGCCACGTTCGGGACGTGGAGGTCGCTGGTTCGAATCCAGTCACCCCGACCATCATCCTGCAATTAACAGGACATTAGATGGGTCCATGGCAAATACTTAGCAGACCCATATGGTATGATTGAAGTAGACTCGCCAAGCCTTCACAGTGCGTGACACGCCTACTCAAATCAATACGACTTGGCAAAAGTAGGGCCTAGCATTTCGCTAGGCCCTACTTCTTTTCTTTGAACCCATTAGGATACCCAATCTAAATGTCCTCGCATATTTCGTTCCAAGCTATCCTGTGTTCGTAGCCAACGTCTGGATCAATTTCCACCAATGAACGACTTCCCCTATCCTCTTTAAAACGGCTCGTAATCCTCAGCAAATCTATTTTCCAACCCAAGGAAGGTTATGCGACCGCACTGCACTATTGGTGGTTTAGCTTCACTGCCGACGCCGGACATAATGGCCTTTAGGAGAGGTCCGCTTAGTCTGGAGTTCAAATGCAAAGTTGAAGTTATTTGGTAATGCTATACTTCATGCCAACTATTGGGCTGGTCAACCTGAGGAGAAGGACACATGTCAGATAAGGATATCGCTTTAATGGCTCATCTGATGAGGCGCGCCGGGTTTGGGGCGCAGTACAGTGAACTGAAAGCCCGGGCGGAAAAGGGATTTGAGACAACGGTTGAGGAACTCCTTAATCCTGAGGATCACCCAAACGGTCTGGATCTGGACCTGGCGGAACGTTACTTTATCGAATGGAACCATTTCGTTCGCGGCGTACCGGAATATTTTATGTGGCGAATGATAAATTCCAAGAGCCAGTTGGAAGAGAAGATGGTTCTCTTCTGGCACGGTATCCTCTGCACCGCTGACAGCAAGACGCAAAGCTACATCACATCCTATGTAGAATTGGAGATGTTTCGCCGCTGCGGGATGGGAAGCTTCAGGGACCTGTTGATCGAGATTTCCAAGGATCCCGCTATGGTATTTTTCCTGGATAACTGTCTCAACCATAAAGGCGCGATCAACGAGAACTACGGACGCGAGTTGCTGGAGCTTTTCTCCATGGGTGTGGGTATGGACGGACAGTTCAACTATACAGAGGATGACGTGAAGGAATGCTCTCGGGCTTTCACCGGCTGGACAATAACCAACGCCATCCCTGCCCAACCCTATGGCCGTTATGCAGCACAGTTCATCTTTAATCCCGACGACCATGATGATGATGTGAAGACCTTCCTCGGTGAAACTGGACGCTTCAATGGCGAAGACATAGTGGACATCATCGTTAAACAGCCGGCAACGGCCCGATTCCTCTCACGTCATTTGTACAATTATTTCGTTGCAGACGACGGACAAGTGCCGTCCTGGATGGACACCTCGCCACGGGACCCGGAGACCATAAAAATGCTGGAAGATGAGTACTTCCGGTCTGGTTACGACCTTCGTTCCATGCTGAGGGTTTTGTTTAACTCCGATGCCTTTAAGAATTCTCGTTTTTCAAAGGTGAAAAGTCCGATTGAGACCGTGGTGGGCACTATGCGCTTGGTTGGTGAATGGACATCACCAAAGCCAGGATTTGAGCCTATATTCGACGAAATGAAGCACATGGGCCAGGAGCCTTTTAACCCACCTTCCGTCGAAGGCTGGCATACAGGCAAAGAGTGGATTGACGGCGGTACTCTCGTTCAGCGTATCAATTTTATTGGTGACTACGTGGGCAACGCAAACCAACCTGGTGTACAAGACATAATTGAATCTCTTGGTTCAGATGGCGCTATTATCTCGCCCGAAGGCCTGGTGGATGGCTGCCTTCGGAGTCTAGGGCATTATGAATTGGCCGATGAGACTCGCAGCACTTTAGTAGATCAGGTTAGCAAGTGGGGGGAGTTGAGAAAAGGTTCTGAGAAATTCCCTCAGCAGGTCGGACACATTCTGCAGTTGATAGTAGCTGCCAAAGAGTATATTTATGCCTGATCACTTCGGAAACTTGGACCTTCCGTGACGACATTGAATGGCAAAGTCTCAGACTATGCCAGACCTTGGAGGAGATATTCATGACAACCGAAAAAAAAGACACGGTGTTGGTGGTTCTACAAATGTCCGGGGCCTACGACGCCCTAAACACCATTATTCCGTACGCCGATCCCCTGTATATTGACAACCGCCCCGTTTTGAGGGTTGAGCCGGAACAAGTCCTGGCCATCGATGATAAGGTCGGGTTCCATCCTGCCATGGCACCTGTTAAGGACTTGTACGATCAGGGTAAAGTTGCTGTCATTCAAGGCATCGGTTATCCCAAGCCTATCCGCTCTCACTTCCGCTCTATGGACATTTGGCACACTGCCGAGCCAGATAAAATGGTAACGAATGGGTGGTTGGGTCAGGTAATCCGCGAATTGGACCCCCGTGGAGAAAACGTGCTAACGGCGGTTAATTTCGGGCGTGGTCTTCCCAGGGCCTTGGCTGCCACTGGGGTTTCGGTAGCTTCTGTAGGCAATCTCGAGACCTACGGTGTTTTGACTGGAATCAAAGGAAAAGACCAGAGGATAGAAGCTTTGGAAATCTTTTCCAATATGTACTCTCAAGCAATCGGGACCGGCCCAGTCAACGACTACTTGTCCCAAACCGGACTCGACGCTTTGAAAGGGGCCGACATTCTCAGCACTGCTCCTCAGCAATACTCCTCCTCAGTAGAGTACGCAGGCGACCTATTTTCTCAGTGGGTGAAGAACATTGCTCAGGTTCATCTATCGGATTTTGGAACCAGGGTCTTTTACACCTCACTTAATCCTGGCGCCTTCGATACCCACGCCAACCAACCAACCTCATTCGCCAAACTGTGGTCTGAGGTATCCAACGCCGTAAGCGACTTCTACGAGGACCTGAAGGAGCACCACGCCAACGAGGAAGTAGTTATCTTGATGTTTAGCGAGTTCGGCCGGCGAGTCAAGGAGAACGGCTCTGGAACGGACCATGGCTCGGGCAGCGTTGCCTTTGTAATTGGAGATAGCGTGAAGGGTGGTCTCTATGGAGAATACCCTTCTCTGGAGCCGAGTAAGCTGGACGAGGGCGACCTGCAATGGAACAACGATTTCCGAGGCACCTACGCTACCCTGCTCGAAAAATGGATGGGCCTGGATTCCAAGTCGATTCTCAACGGAACTTACGAACAGTTCGACCTCATCAAGTGACACTGTAATTCACTATAATCCAATAGCCAGAATAAAATCACCCAGTGAGTAATACAAAGATTTGGGGCAAAAATGGTTTCTAAGACCGCACCTATAACTTTCCAATATAGCCATACCATTGGACGACAAGAAGCCCGAGGTGGAGATGGATTCTTCTATCCGGTGGCAATAACCCGAGACGAAGAAAACCTGTTATATGTGTTAAGCCGCGGCTCAGAGACACCTGTGTTTTTCCCGTGCAAGCGAGTTACCGTGCTTACAGTAGAAGAGGAATTTATAAGAGAATTCGGTCACAAGGTTCCTCCGGAAAATGCCGATGCCAGTAGTCCTGATGGCAGCTTCATGTGGCCCACATCCGTCGCGCTTGACTCAGAGGGCAACGTCTATGTTGCCGACGAGTGGCTAAACAGAATCTCGATCTTTACCAATGATGGAGAATGGGCTGGGAAATGGGGTACACCTGGCGAT
>CAJWRP010000091.1 GCA_913046025.1 uncultured Chloroflexota bacterium | reverse complement strand
AATCCGAGGCGCATCCTCCATGTTGTTCTGAGGCAGAAACGACAGTAATCGCCGTACTTGTTCTATGCACTCTGTCTCATTTTCATGTGCGAAATGAGCCACGCCGCTCTTGTTAGCATGAGCGTCCGCTCCGCCCAAAGCCTCGTGGGTTACGTCTTCGCCGGTCACAGACTTGATGACATCGGGACCAGTTATGTACATCTGTCCTGTGCCCTTGACCATAAATATGAAATCAGTGAGAGCAGGGGAGTACGTCGCACCGCCCGCGGCGGGTCCCAGGATCACAGAGATCTGAGGAATTACACCAGAGGACCTAACGTTGCGAAGAAAAATGTCCCCGTAGCCTGCCAAACTAAGAATACCCTCCTGAATTCGAGCGCCGCCTGAGTCTATGAGGCCGACCATTGGAGCGCCGCTGTTGGCCGCCAAGTCCATCACCTTACATATCTTCTGGGATACGGCCTCGGACAGAGAGCCGCCAAGTACTGTGAAGTCCTGCGAAAAGACGAACGTAAGACGACCGTCTACTTTGCCGTAGCCAGTAACAACCGCATCACCTGAAAATTTCTGGTCTGCCAACCCAAACCCGGTAGCGCGGTGCTGTACGAACACGTCCAGCTCCTCGAACGTACCTTGATCCATTAGCAGGTCAATGCGTTCGCGAGCAGTCAGCTTGTCGCGCTTATGCTGAGCATCGATGCGCCGTTGACCGCCGCCGAGCTTGCCTTGCTCTTTCCTGTCGCGGAGATCGTCTAGCTGCTCCTCTACCTTTCGGCGAACCACCATGTTAGAATTTCCATCGCTCTACAGTGTTAATTTTGTCCTCTTTATTACTACGAAATGTACCAGATTCGAAGCCCAGTCCGCAAGGCAATAAAGGGACAAACGGCACATATGGCCAGCAAAAACAACCAGAGGCAAAGATGAACTTAAATCAAACTCATTTGGGTTCCACGCGCATTGGAAATCGAGTGTTTACCTGGGGTGACAAAACCTTCGTAATGGGTATTCTTAATGTAACACCGGACTCATTTTCCGGAGACGGTGTTGGTACTGATCTGGACATCGCCATCAAAAGGGCTGTGCAGATTCAGCAGGAGGGCGCAGACCTTATAGACATCGGCGGCGAGTCCAGCAGGCCGATATCGGCGTTCCCTGAGGCTAGAGAGATTCCTGCACAAGAGGAGATCGAGCGGATAGTGCCAGTTATCCAGGCAGTAGCGTCTCGTGTGGACATTCCCATCAGCGTCGACACGTGGAAGGCCGATGTGGCGCAGGCTGCAATCCAGACCGGGGCGTCTCTGGTGAACGACATCTGGGGTTTTAAGCGGGACCCCGAAATTGCTCGGGTGGTTGCAAGGGCTGGCGTTCCGGCGGTGCTTATGCACAACCAGGACGGCACCGCATACGCAGACCTCGTCCCCGATGTCATGGCCGAGTTAGGCAAATGCCTGGATATAGCCACTAATGCCGGCATTCCGACTGAAAACATTATCTTGGACCCCGGTATAGGTTTCGGGAAGACCGCTGAGCACAATCTCGAAATACAGCGAAGGCTCAGCGAATTCACGGCATTGGGCAGGCCTATCCTTCTGGGCACATCTCGCAAGTCCACCATAGGGCTGGTACTAGGCCTGCCGGAGAAAGATAGGGTGGAAGGCACTGCGGCCACTGTTGCGCTGTCGGTAGCAGGCGGCGCAGACATAGTTCGTGTCCACGACGTGAAAGAGATGGTCCGTGTGGTCCGAATGAGTGACGCTGTTGTGAGGGGATGGAGCAGAGATGGCTCTTAACGAAGTCTACCTCGGTCTCGGTTCGAACCTTGGCGACCCGGTGGGTAATATCGAGAAAGCGATTGCGATGCTAAGGCAGCTCTCCCGTTCCCTGGAAATGTCTAGGCTCTACCGAACAACACCACAGGGATTTAGAAACCAGCCGGACTTCGTGAATGCGGCCTGCCGGATTTGGACAGATTTAGACCCATTTCATCTGCTAGAGGCGGCCCTGCAGATCGAGCAGACCGTGGGCAGACGCAGGACCTTCATTAATGCTCCGCGCGCACTGGACATTGACCTACTGATGTACGGCAACCAGGTATTGCAGGGGCCTCCGTTGACTCTTCCTCATCCCAGAATGCACATCAGGTCTTTCGTGCTCAGGCCTCTGTTGGACCTTGCGCCAGGACTGCTTCATCCAGTTATGTGGAGTACTGTCGGAAAGATGTGGGAAGAGATATCGAAGAGTGGTGATCTGATATCACCAGTTGAACGGCCTGCAGAAGCTAAGCTTGACCGTTAACTGTGCATTGCTGGAGGCAAGAGGTTAGGAATGGTGTCCTGAATGGGGTATTCTTCATTACAGGACTGGCAGGTCAAGGTCCCTTCGACGATCTCGTCGCCATCTTCTTTTGTAACCATTAGGGTTAGTTCGCCCTTGCACTCCGGGCAGACCAGGACTTCCATTAACCAGCGTTCCAATTCAGATTACCTTTCCTATTTAAATAAACAGTACCTGTCTTACGTGCCAGAAATAGGCTAATCCAAAATCTTTCATCCGGCAAGGGCTATCTCAAACAGCACTTTGAGCAAGTCCGAAACAAGAAAAACTATTATACCCAGAATAACTAGAGAGTTGTATCCAGACACAGCGTAAACTAGGCGACCCAACCGGCTTTCCGGCCGCTGAGTAGACTCCGCATATGCGTCCATGATGGCAGTCCTTCGGCGGCGGCCCCTAGCCAGTGCAAACATCCATGTCGATAGTGCGATCTTCACGCCTAGAACGGCAACGTATGCTATCCCAACGGCTCCTGGCGTAAGGCGATTTGCAGTCAAAATCACACCTGTGACCAGCAACACAAAAATGCAAGTGTCTACCAACCCTTTAAACTCTATGGCTGCGCTGGCGAAAACAGACCTAACAGACTCGTTATTGCCTTCGACCGATCTACGTTGGGCTGGCCGCAGAACAACGATATAAAATATGCTGCCGCCTACCCAGGCGGCAGCAGAAACCAGGTGTATCCACCTTACTATCAGAAGAAATACGTCGGAGACGCTCATTCAACCTGCGTGTCGACCAGACCCTGGCCGAACCCTCTTGAGATATCCCTAGTTTAGTATTTCTCCCACCAGTTCTTCCAGCTTCTCTTTGTTCAAAATGCCGGTCCACTCGCGAACGACATTCTGATCGCTGTCCACAAATACAGTGGTGGGGAAGCTGCGTACTTTGTAGTCTCGAATAATGATCCCCTCGTCAGGACCCAAGGCATAGGTAACGCCTAGTTGGTCCACAAAGGCCTGACCATCTGCAACTGAGTCCAGTCCTACCAGCTGCACGCCTATAAACTCAACGTCTCCGCTGTGCCGTTCAAAAGACTTCTGTAAATCTGGCATTTCAGCTACGCATGGAGGACAGGACGGAAACCAGAAATTGACAACAACCGGCTTTCCTTTCAGATCGGATAATTTAAGTGTCGCTCCAGCCTCGTAATTGGCATTATCAAACAGGACCAGTTCAACTTCAGGCGCCAGATACTCGTTAGCTTCTACGCTCACAGCCGGATTGGACGCCGACGAGGTGCCAGGTGCATCAGTTGTACAGGCGACGAGAACAAAAGCAGTCACACCAAGCAAGCCTACAAACTGACCTTTACTGAGAGCTCCAAAATCTTCCACTAACCTTCTGATAGCGCACATACATACATTGCCCAAGATAATCCCTCAAGACTCGTTGTCATTCTTGCTTATTCAGGATTTTGGATGCGGCCGACATACGAGGGGATTTAAGAGTTGTGAACGTCTATTCTGCCCCCTGTTCCTGCATCAGGGCTTCTGCCCTTTGGAAAAGAAGTTCGGCGCGGCCCTTATCAACACCTTTTGCGTCGAAATACGACTTGAGCGCCTCCCTGGGATCCATTGTCCTGGAGTACTCTTCCGATAGTCTGACGCGTGGTCGTTCCACTATCTCCTTGGATATCGAGGCAACGAAATGAGCACTTTCCAGGGCGGCCCTGATGTCGACCTCTCGCAACAGCCCATGCAGTTCACCGGGCACTACGATCTGCACTCGCACGATACATCCGTCGAGGTCGTGGTTAACCATCTCGCGCAGCACCGTCGACGTAGGATCCAAATCACCCTCTGGAATGGTGACCTTAATCGTGAGGAACTGCCTGGCATTGCTCTTGATGAACTGCCAACCGTTCAGGCGCATGCCCTGGGGCTTGGCCGGGTCGATGTCGATAATACAGAAACCCTTGTCGTCGTGTTCTTCTCCGAAGTCCACCCGCTGAATGCTTCCGGAGTAGACGACCGGCGGGTTCTTGCCCAGCTCCTGGTGCTTGTGTATGTGACCCAGGGCCACATAGTCAAAGGCAGGCAGCGCTACGTTACTGTTTAGTAGAACGTGGTCCCTTCCAAGCATCATCGATTGTTCGGAGCCTACAGTAGACTCACTCACCGTAACGTGGCCCGAAAACACGGCGGGAATACTTGGGTCAAGGCGCTCCGCCATCGTTAAGATGGCTTGGGACAGTTTCTCCTGAATCTCCTCGTTGATCTGGTCCGGTGACATACCCCGGGTTTCCTCCCTGGCCAGGAATGTGCTGCGTCGAATCCAGGGCACGCCGACGATCTGGAGGGGGCCAGCCTTGGTGTCTACTACATAGGTCTTAAGTGTGTCGCCGATGTACACGTTTGGTACATCGAGGGTATGGAAAATCTCCAGAGCCGTGGCACGACCGATTACATGAGGTGTGTCGTGATTGCCAACCAACAGGAACACGGGAATGTCCGCCTGGGACAACTTGGCCACCCGTTTGGCAAACTCGCGCTGGTGCGTCTGGGAGGGGTCGCGACTCTTGTATGCGTCGCCACAGAATAGCACCAGGTCCACAGAGTTTTCGATGGCATAGTCCACCAACTCGTCGTAGCTATCGAGAAAGTCTCGCAGCCGCGTAGATAGCCCTGTCTCCGAGTCTACCCGACCGTAGTTTTCGACTCCGATATGCAAGTCAGCAAAATGCAGAATTTTCATTTCGTGGCTGCCAATTACCCTCTACCTCGCCAGTCCCTTGGCCAACTCCGCTGAGAGATCTGCTATGGAAACACGGACCTGCTTCATAGTGTCCCTGTCCCGGATTGTTACGGCATTATCGTCCAGCGAGTCAAAATCTACAGTTACGCACAAAGGAGTACCAATCTCGTCTTGTCGACGGTATCGCCGTCCTATGCTTTGTGCGTCATCAAACTGTACGAAGCCATTGACAGCACTGGACTTTCGGACAGCGTCGTAGATCTCCTTCGCAAGAGGCGCCAGCTTCTCATTTCTGCTGAGAGGCAGCACAGCTACCTTTACAGGCGCGAGGTCCGGGTGGAATTTTAATACCACGCGGGTCTCCTTCTTATCCGAAGAGGTCTCCACCTCCTCTTCAGTGTAGGCATCTACCAGAAACGTCATGAAAGACCGGTCTACACCGGCAGCTGGTTCGATTACGTAAGGCACTAAACGCTCGTTACTCTCGTTATCAAAGTAGTCAAGCGTATGGCCGCTGCCTTTGGAATGAGCCTTTAAATCGAAGTCGGTGCGATTGGCGACACCCTGAATCTCACCCCAGCCCCATGGGAACAGGTATTCTATGTCATGAGTCGCCTTAGAATAGTGAGAAAGCTCCTTACCTTCATGCTCTCGCACTCGCAGGCGATCTCTGTTAAGACCCAAATACGTGTACCAGCCCAGGCAATCATCGATCCAGCGCTTGTGCCACTCCTCGTCCTCACCCGGCTTCACGAAGAACTCTATCTCCATAATCTCGAACTCACGTGTGCGGAAAATGAAGTTTCCTGTAGTGATTTCGTTTCGAAACGCCTTGCCAATCTGGGCTATCCCGAAGGGCAGCTTCTTCCGACTGGAATTCAGCACGTTTTCGAAGTTAACGAAGATGCCTTGAGCAGTCTCTGGACGCAGCCACGCTACAGAGGATTCGTCCTCCAGAGGTCCAATAAACGTTTTGAACATCAGGTTGAAGTTGCGAGGTTCCGTTAACTCGCCGCCGCACTCGGGACACTCCTGCTTCTCCAGGTGGTCTTCGCGCCAACGCCGGTGACAGGATTTGCAGTCGACGAGAGGATCAGAGAAGTTCTGTAAATGGCCACTGGCTTTCCACACGTCGGGATGCATGAGTATGGAGGCGTCAAGGCCGACCATGTCGTTGCGCTCCCAGACGAAGGTACGCCACCAGGAGTCCTTAAGGTTGCGCTTCAACTCAACGCCCAAAGGACCGTAATCCCAGGTGCTGGAAAGCCCCCCGTAAATCTCGCTGCTTTGAAATATGAAGCCCCTGCGCTTTGCCAGGGATGCTATCTTTTCCAGGTCTACCGATTGTGCGCCGCTATCTGACACGGTGTCCTCAACTTCGAAATGTTTTCACAAAAACAAATTATAGCAAGCGAGATCCTCGTTATGTGCTCCATACCGAAGAGATTGGTGAGATCTGCAAATAACAAAAGCCCGCACGATAAACGCGGCGGCTTCACTAGGAGGAATTCAAGTCGGGGTTGACTAAATTTTAGGTCTCACAGTTGGAGGCATGGTTTCTCCCCAGGCGAGGCGATTATCCGCCTCCGAGTTAATCTCGGCGCTGGTTTTGATGATACCATAGGCTTTCTGCACGAAAGCGATGCGCGTGTGGGCAGGCAGACGAATGAACTCCGGGGCCAACCTTCCCTGGAAGCGGCTCTTTTCGAGCATGAAGTCAGCGTCAATCTCTTCAATAAAGACGTCGGCAAGGTCCTGCGTTAGAATTGCCTTATCTGAATGCTTCGAGTCGTCCCAAAACGGATCGGGATATCGATTCTCAGCCTCACCGCTATTCATCAGGTCATACCAGACCTGAACAAGTTTCCACACCTCGAAGACGTTCTCTGCTTCTACCCAGGCCCGGGCCCTGGTCACCGGATCGTCGCCCCCAGACCATTCCCATGCGCTGGACATGCAAGACTGGTAGAGCGTGTGAGCTGTCACGTTGTAATAAGGCATGCTGAGACTCCTGCCGCCACTTACCCTGTACGACTATGGTTCAATAACCCGACGCACCCTTCTGACAGTGCGCACACGTTGCCCAGGACAGTGATCGGGGTCCGGCTGATAGCGACGCGCCGGTTCAGGCTGCGGTCGCGGCGTCGTGATCGGGTCGGTTCTCGTCGGCGTCGTGGGATTGTTTGTCGCCGAGAGTCTGGTTTGTATTTCGTAAATCATCGTCGCCTCCAAGCATTAGCTCGCCGCCGTTTTTTTTCTGTTCCAATATGGCCGAATATTCGCTTTTTCCGGGCTCGTTGTCGATGACTTCCCCGTAAGTGCTGACGACAGATTGCACATCTGATTCCGCACAAAGGGCAAGTATCCCCGTATATGCCTTAGATAGAAGGTTCATACCGACGCGCTCGCTACCAACCACAACAGAGGACTTTGTTACCTCACGGATTATCCAGAGGTCTGAAAGGCTCAAGTGCGCAACAGCAGTGTTCCCCAGCTCGGCAGTTTCGAGAACTGCCCCGCCGATCTTGAGGAGGAGGTTGGGGAAGGGCATTGCCTGACCGGGGAGCGCATCCGGCGTGCCCTGCATAAACATGGAGATGGAATCTGAGAGATAGAGGCTCTCCAACTGCGTGAGCTCTATCGCAAATGTATCCAGCATTTCTAGTTTTCCCCCATCTTCATCAGA
>CAJWRP010000090.1 GCA_913046025.1 uncultured Chloroflexota bacterium | reverse complement strand
AGGCTGGACTGGCTGGGGAATCTGACAGGTCTGCCACTGGTAGTTAAGGGCATACGGACGGTTAAAGAAGCGATACAGTGCGCCGAGTATGGTGTGGATGGGATTATCGTCTCCAACCATGGTGGTCGGCAATTTGACGGCACCAAGTCCAGCATTGAGACGCTGGCGCCCATCGGAGAGGCGCTTTCCGACAGCAATATGGAGATCTACCTTGACTCTGGTGTGCGGCGCGGAACCGACGTTTTGAAGGCATTGGCACTAGGGGCACGCGCGGTGTTCGTAGGCAGGCCGCTTTTCTGGGGTCTGATGTACGGCGGAGCAGATGGGGTAGAGACAATGCTCAACATTCTTCGCACGGAGTTTGACCGCGCCATGGCATACGCTGGTAAGAGGACCCCGGCCGAGATAGGCAGAAGCGTAGTGGAGTTGCCTTGTCAGTGCTGGACGGGAAACCCGATCTTCGCCCATTAGGTTCGGGTAGCCAGCAATGCTATTTGAGTGTTAAGAGGCCCAGGGGTTAAGCCTGGGCCTCTTATCTTAGTCCAAGACACGTTCCTCCTGAGCTTGCCGAAGGACCGATTCCACAAATTTCCGGAAGGCTTTGCATTGCTAGAAACCAGAAAGAATAGAGGTGCAAATTGAAGCCGATTATTTCCCATGGCCAGCCCAATCTTGAGCGTTAGCTCAATTGACAATTTTAGGCCTCAATGCTAACCTCAGCCTAACATGGAGTACTGTTCGTTTTTGGCTATTTCTAGGGAGGGAAACATGGCAAGGTCCCAAGTTTATTACATGGATGGGCACTCGGAAAACACCGAGACGAGCCTGGTCTCTAAGATGCTCACTGTCTTCGATGCTGCAAAGCTTGATGAGCTGATTAGCCCCAATGACATCGTGGCAATCAAGGTCCACTGTGGTGAGTGGAATAACACCGCATACCTTCGCCCTGTCTATGCGCGGGCGTTGGCAGACCGAATAAAGGAGCTGGGCGGACGGCCATTCGTCTGCGACACAACCACCTCCACATACTCTCCCTGGGGCTCCCGGTCCACCGAGTTGGACATCATGATAACTGCTGAGCGCAACGGCTACAGTTCTGCAGTTCTGGGCTGTCCGTTTATCTGCGCGGATGGCTTCATTGGCACCAGCGACTGCCGCGTGGACCTGCCAGAAGGCTATCTCCTTAAAGAGGCCTATGTGGCACAGGCAATTGCCGCATCCGATGCTCTCATTACCCTGACGCATTTCAAGGGTCACGGGATGGGCGTAATTGGTGGCGCGCTTAAGAACCTGGGCATTGGTGGCCAGTCCAAGCGAGGCAAGCTCAACGTACACATGGGAGGCCATCCCAAGTATGGCTTTGGCGCTGCCGGCGTATTCCATCCAGAAAACTTCAAGGGCAAGGCAGAGACACCGGACTGGGAAATTATTGAGGACTGCTGCCCATTTAATCTGTACCACATCAATGACAACGATGAGCTAGAGTGGGACCGTGATCGGTGTGCGACCTGCTTGGGTTGTTTCGGTGTAGTTGGTCCCAGAGGACTCGTAGATGTTCCTCCGGTTAACTTTGACGCTGTTGACGTAGCTATCGCGGACGGTTGTCTGGCCGTCGAGAAGGCTGTAGGCCGAAACAAGGTCGGCTACATCAATATGGCTATTGATATTTCCCCTAAATGCGACTGCGCCAACCACGCTGATGTTCCTATTGTTCCGCACCTGGGCGTATTTGCCAGCACGGATGCAGTAGCCATTGATATGGCGTGCGTAGATAAGGCTAAGGAGGCGCAGGGCATACCTGGCTCCGCCGCTGAAATAATGGAAGCTAACAACCCTGGCGACAACAAGTTTGAGGCTGCAGCTGCTACCTTCCACGGTCAGAGCGAGGTTGCTAGTATTAACACGGGTCACGAGATCGGGTTGGGCAGCCGAGACTATACCCTAAACGAGGTAGAGCCCGCCGATGCCGCCAAGTACAGGTTCCCGTATGACCGTAGGCCCAGCAGGCAGCGGTTCAAGGAGCGCTTCGAGAAGTTCCAGCCGTTCCCGTACGATCGCCACGACGGTCGCGGATTCGATCGTAACGAGGACGTGGACCTGGAGAGGATGAAGCGTCACTACGATCACTCTACCAACGGCCACCATGCCGAGGTGGACATCGAGGAGCTTCAGCCCGCCGACGACAATTAAGCTTTTTGAATAATTGAATATTTAGATAGATGACGCTTAGGGGATGCGCTCGAATCGGGCGCGTCCCCTTTTGATTTATGACTTCAGAAATTAAGCTCAGTGTTCTCCCACGGGAAGAGGACTGAGGAGAGCGTGAAACCAGGACGACAGGAACTCTTATGCCATTACAAGTAATGCCTGCACATCCTGAGCACATCGAAGGTCTCGCAGAGGCCTGTATTGCGGCGTTTGATGAGTTTAACGACCAGCACCTGCTGCCCAAGGGCACGCCCAGGGATGTGGCCTCCGCTATTGAAATGTACAAGAAGCTGCTGGAATCCAAGCAGGCTCATGTGCTCGCGGCGGTGCAGGACGGCCAGGTAGTTGGCTCTGCATGGCTACGGCTGGACGACGACGTGGCAGCTTTTGAGGATGTGAACACTGCCCCTTCAAAGCAGGGCAATGGCGTTGCCCGCGCAATCATGGCTCAGGGGCTTGAGGACGCCGACCGCTTAGGATACAAGAAAATCAGGCTTACGCAGAGCGCTCATAATTCGACGGCGCTTTCGCTTTATGCGTCGTTGGGCTTCGAGGTCAAGGAGACCTTTGCCGAAATGAAGGCTACGCCAGGGCAAGCGCCCGAGGTATTGCTGGCATTCGAGGTGCGGCCTATGACTGAGGCCGATTTACCAGCCGTTGAAGAGTTCTCCAAAATGCACTACAAGTTGAATCGACGTGGCGATGTCGCAGCGGTTCTGGCAGAGAGCGGCCATGCGCTGGTAGTATCTCGTGGCGACGCTTTTGCTGGATACCTTACGCTGGCAGGCTCCGCTCATGGCGTGGCCGAGACAGAACAGGACGGGCTTGCGCTGATCTCCGAAGCTGCCAGACGCTACTCCGACAAGGCCATTTTCTGCTGCCCCTTAAGTTTGCCTAACTTGTATCGCAATGCTCTGCTGGGCGGCTATAAGACGCTGGAGATACACAACCTCATGGCATATGGCCCCTATGACAGGCCGGAAGGGATATGGATGCCTTCGTCGGCGTACTGAGCAAGAATATGATTGCTATGCAGTCGTGCAGTAAGAGCAGTAAGAAAGGTAGAGAAGATGAAGCCCCCCAAGTCAAATTGCCGGAGCAGTGGCAGGAATACTAACCCTTCCGTTGATGGGCGTTGCGGCTGTGCCTCTGATGATTGCAGTGCTGAATCCAGCAGCCATGATAGCGACTGGTATAGCGGAAGGCCCTATTGAAGATGCCGTAGTTAACGTCTGGATGCTGCTGTTTGGTCTTGGTTGGGCAACGCTGGGCTTGGCCCTATTGCGCTCTAGCACGATTAGAAGCTGACTTGTCCGAATTAGTCGTCGCATTGACAGCCATCTCTGTTCGGCGGACAATGGACGCAACAAATCGCACTTAAGGAGTGGATGGAAATGCCACAATCTGGACAGGAAATGCTGGAAGAGTCCATAGCCAATTGCAAGGGCATTGTGGACGGCCTTGGCTCAGTCAACGAAGTCTGGGAGACCTCAATCAACGAGATACTTGCTAAGTTCGATGAGATTAGCGGGACCTTCTTCTTCAAGACAATGCCTAGCGTGCCTACTACCAGGACCGTATTGAGGGACTCGGCGTCGGCTCTGGAGCTGAAGACCAGTGAGGACTGGGACGCTTTCGGACCGTCTATTGAGCAGCTTATCAAGACCTGCCAGAACGTAATTGAGAAGGCCGGCATGAAGGGTGTCACCCTAACGTGAGCCATGCCGAAGGGCCTATCCTCGTTACCGGCGGCGCAGGAAGCGTTGGCCGGATGCTGGTGGAGAAGCTGGTGGCCGACGGTAAGACGGTGCGCATCTTCGACCTGCCCTTCATGGACTTTGATGGCCTTGAGGATCGGGCGAGCATCGAGATCGTCAAGGGAGACATCACCGACGTTGGGGACGTGACCAAGGCCATTGAGGGCATTAGCTCTGTGGTACACCTTGCCGCCCTGCTACCTCCCACTAGCGAACGGGACCGAGACCGCACCTTTGGCGTAAACGTAGGTGGCACCGGGAACATCATCAAGGCCATGGAGAGTGGGGCCCCGGATGCAGTGCTTATCTTCACATCGTCCATTAGCACTTACGGTAACACGCAGGATGAGGAGCCGCCCGTCAAAATAGACCACGCACAGAGCGCCATAGACATCTACGCCGAGAGCAAGATCGTTGGCGAGAGGATGGTGCGAGAGTCGTCCTTGAAGTGGATAGCTATGCGAATAGCCGGTATCGCGGTTCCGGCGTTCATGGAGCCGCCGAATCCGTGGCCCTTTGTAGCGGGTCAGCGCGTGGAAATGGTGCATCGCGATGACGTCGTTGATGCCCTCTTTGCATCAGTGGACGCTTCGGAAACCAACAAGATATTCAATATCGGTGGCGGTGCCTCCTGGCAACTAACAGGTGAGGACTACGTAAGGGACTTTTACAGCTTCATGGGCGCACCCGTGGAAGATGTGGACTACCGTGAGTCTCCTGGCTGGGTGGACTGGTACGATACAGACGAGTCCCAACGAATATTGCAATACCAGAACCGATCATACGAGTTGTACTCGGATGAGATGCGAAAGATAGTGGAAGAGTTGATGGCTGAGTAATATATTGCTGCTAATGGTAAGTACGGGATACAACTGGACGCAATATGTAACTTTTCTATCCTACAAATGAGTCAGCAAGAGAAATTTTGTGGAGGCAATTATGGCTACCCAAGCTAAGGAAGCCAGGACCACCGAACAGAAAATGGAAGCTCTAAGGTTCATACTGAAGGACATGGGCACAGTCATTGTCGCCTACTCAGGCGGGGTTGATAGCGCCTTTCTTGCCGCCACAGCCCACGACGTTTTAGGAGACAAGGCCCTGGCCGTCACCGCCAATTCTCCGAGCTTGGCCCCTTCTGAACTTAGAGAGGCCACCGAGCTCGCCGAGCGTCTTGGACTAAATCATCGCATCATCGAAACTCATGAGGTCGAACGCGAAGATTACGCCGCCAACGATCCCAATCGCTGCTTCTTCTGCAAGGACGAGCTCTACGTCCACCTGTCGGGATTCTCCAAGGAAGAGGGATACGACTTCATTACCAACGGCACCAACGTTGACGACCTGGGCGATTTCCGTCCCGGCCTCAATGCCGCCAAGCAGTACGGTGTTCGCAGTCCTCTGGTAGATGCCGACCTGACCAAGGCAGAGATTCGTGAGCTGTCCAAGGGCATGGGTCTGCCTACGTGGGACAAGCCCGCCCAGGCCTGCCTATCATCGCGTATACCCTACGGCAACATGGTCACCGTCGAGGCCTTGACGCGCATAGCTAAGGCTGAGGAGTATCTTCATGGCCTTGGCATCAAGCAGCTTCGTGTACGTCACCATGACACTGTAGCCCGCATCGAGGTTGAGCCTCAGGACTTTCTAACTTTGAGTGACGAAGTAACTCGTGAGCAGGTCGTAAAAAAGTTCAAGGATATAGGCTACTCTTACGTCACGTTGGACCTGCAGGGCTTCCGTTCCGGTAGTCTCAACGAGGTGTTGGCTGCGCTGAAAAAGAGGCAGGCGTAAAGCTTCGTTAGCAGTGTAATGGCTAGCGAGCCGGGCTCCACCAGAGAAAACCCTATTCCTCGACCGTCTGCGCGAGTCGTTCTCCTGGATTGCACCGACAGAATATTGTTGTTTCGCTGTAATGTTCCAGGCGATGATAATCCTGACTTCTGGATCACGCCAGGTGGAGGTCTTAACGACGGCGAGGCTTACGAAGCCGCTGCTGTCCGGGAGCTGTGGGAGGAGACCGGATTGACTGCCGTCGAATTGGGTCCGCTTATCTGGACTCGTCACCACGTTATGTTGTGGGATGAAAAGTGGGTAGACTCTCTGGAACGCTTCTTCGTTGTGCGCACCGATGATTTTGTAGTCTCCCACGCTAATCTGGATGAGAAGGAAGCGAAATTTCTTCAGGAACCACGTTGGTGGAGCCTGTCAGAGATCATCGAGGCGAAAGATGAGGAAATATTCGCACCTCTGCGTCTAAGCGAATTCCTTCCTCCAATAATCGCAGGGGAAGTTCCCATTTCACCGATTGACACGGGCCTGTGAGGTGCCGCAAACTGTCTCGGCAATTAATGGAGATACATATTAATGAACGTGGCTGATATGGATACACCTCTTCACAAGTTCCTCGAAAAATATCCCGACTACATTCTGACCAGATCACTGGATGAGCTGCGCCAGGCTGAGTACAACCGCCTGGATTCTCAGGGTCTGGTTTACGTTGACTACACTGGTGGCGGGCTCTACGCCGATTCTCAAATTCGTAATCACATGGACATGCTGCGTAACGGGGTCTTTGGCAATCCGCACTCAGCGAACCCCTCGTCGGAGGCTACCACTCGTCTTGTTGAGAGCGCCCGTGCATACGTCCTGAAGTTTTTCAACGCATCACCGGATGAGTACGTCGCCATATTTACCGCAAACGCTACTGGCGCATTAAAGCTGGTTGGCGAGGCATACCCCTTTCAACCGGGTGGACGTTACCTGCTCACTTTCGATAACCACAACTCTGTGAATGGCATTCGAGAGTACGCCCGCACAAAAGGAGCGGAGGTCACCTACCTTCCCGTGGTGCCGCCCGACCTTCGTGTGGACGAGGATCGCCTGGATGGGGCACTGGCTGCAACTGCCTCTGGGCCTAAGCTCTTCGCCTATCCTGCCCAGTCCAACTTTTCAGGAGTGAAGCACCCGCTGGACTGGATCGAGAAGGCGCATGACAAGGGCTGGGACGTCATGGTGGACTGCGCTGCATACGTGCCAACCAATCGCCTGGACCTGTCCGAGGTCAAGCCGGATTTTGTGCCTCTGTCCTTCTACAAGATGTTTGGGTATCCCACCGGCGTCGGCTGCCTCATCGCCCGCAAGGACGGGCTGAAGCGGCTGAACCGTCCCTGGTTTGCTGGCGGCACCATCACCATCGCATCTGTGCAGGCGGACAGCCACTTCCTGGCCGAGGGCGTGAGGCCTTTGAAGACGGCACGATCAACTACCTTAATCTGCCCGCCATCGAGATAGGCCTGAGGCATTTAGAGAACGTAGGCATAGGCGCAATCTCCGACAGAGTAACCGCGCTCACCGTCTGGCTGCTTGACCAGCTCCTGGAACTGCGACACTCTAACGGCGCATCTCTGGTCCGGGTATTTGGTCCGACCACGACTTACATGCGCGGCGCCACGATAACGGCGAATTTCTACGATCCCGACGAGAACCTCATTAACCACAGCCGTATTGAGGAGCTGGCCAGCGATGCCCGCATCTGTCTCCGTTCCGGCTGCTTCTGCAATCCGGGCGCTGGCGAGGTCGCTCACGGCCAAACCAAGGAGGAGATGGAGGAGGGCTTCAAGAACAGGGACCGCATGACCTTCGAGCAGTTCCAGGCCATCCTCGAGCGCATTGGCGGCAAGAGCGCTGGCGCTGTTCGAATCTCCCTGGGCTTGGCCTCGAATTTCGACGACGTTTACCGCGTGGTGGAGTTCGCCCGGGG
>CAJWRP010000089.1 GCA_913046025.1 uncultured Chloroflexota bacterium | reverse complement strand
AGCAGGCCTCGTTGAGCTCATAGAGAGTCAGCTCTGAGTTGCCGGTGATGTTGATGAGCACCGAGGTGGCGCCCGCCATGGAGACCTCATCCAAGAGCGGCGAAGAGATGGCCCGCTGGGCTGCCTCTACCGTCTTGTGGTCACCGGTCGCGGTTCCCACGCCCATGAGTGCTACGCCCTTGTCGGACATGATGGTCCGGACATCCGCGAAATCCACGTTGATGATGCCCTCGTAGTTGATGAGGTCGCTCACGCCTTTCACGGCCTGAAGCAGCACATCGTCCGCCATCTTGAAGGCTTCCTTCATCGTGGTGCGGTCATTCGCCACGTGCATGAGGCGCTCATTGGGAATGGTGATGAGGGTATCCACCACGTTCTTGAGCGCTTCCACGCCTTCCTCGGCCTGGCGACGGCGCTTCTTGCCCTCGAAGAAGAAGGGTCGGGTGACCACTCCCACTGTGAGAGCGCCGGTCTCTTTGGCGACCTGGGCAATCACTGGGGCGGCACCGGTTCCCGTGCCTCCACCCATGCCGGCCGTCACAAAGACCATGTCCGCACCCACCACCAGCTCGGAGATGCGCTCGCGATCCTCCAGGGCTGCCTCGCGGCCGACCTCTGGGTTGGCGCCTGCGCCCAGCCCCTTGGTGAGCTGATTTCCAAGTTGGAAACGTCGGGTAGCCAGGGAACGGCCCAGGTCCTGGGCATCGGTGTTCACCGCGATGAACTCCACTCCGGCCACGCCGGCCTCCACCATTCGGTTGATGGCGTTATTTCCCGCCCCACCGATGCCCACAACGCGGATTTGCGTCTCCCTATTTCCGCGCGGGGCCACCCGCGGATTCACCACGCTTGAGACCACGTCTTGAGGCCTCTGACGGTCCTGCAGGCGACGCGGATCAAACGGCGCTCCATCTCGTTTAGGCACGGGCCACGACCTCCTCCACCAGATCCTCGTAGATCCTGATGGCTTTTTGAGTTCCTTTGTACGCGTATATGGACACGCCTGCACTCGACGCCTCAAGAATCTTGCTGTTCGTCGGCACTTCCGTCTCGAACACGCTGTCACCCCAGGTCGATCGCAAGAATTCGTTCACCGTCGTCTCTTCACGTAGGCGCCGGTCGTACTTACTCAGCACGATCCCCAATATCCGCAATTTCGGATTCATATACAGGACCTCATTGATGCTCTCTTTGAGCATGTCCAGACCCTGCATCGAGAAGAACCGCGCCTCCGTCGGCACCACCACCCAGTCCGCCGCCACCATCGCGTTGATCGTCAACAGTCCCAGCGACGGCGGAGTGTCAATTGCCGCTCCTGGTCCTGGCCATTGGCAGGTGCTGTGCGAAGTCATTGGGCGGGAGGATCTGATTGCCGATGAGAGAACCCGCAACGTGCATGTGCGAGCCCGAAACCGGGTTTTTGTAGAGGCGGTGATATCGGATTGGACGGCCCCGCTGACAAAGCAGCAGGTGGTTGAAGCGCTTGGTGGCAAGGTCCCCTGTGGTCCGGTCAACACGGCGGCCGATATTTATGCCGACCCGCACGTGCAGGCCCGCGGCATGATCGACCTCCTGATTCCCCGAGGAGGCAAGGCCTTAATCGATCGCGTGGCTGAGGAGGCCACCATGCCTGCCATCACCGGTGGTGTGGGCGTTTGCCACACCTACGTCGATAAGGCCGCCGAGCTAAATATGGCAGTAAGTATCGTAAACAACGCTAAAGTATCTAGGCCTTCCGTTTGCAACGCGCTAGATACGGTCATCGTCCACTCTGCTACCGCACCTACCTTCCTGCCCGCCCTGGCGCGGAAGTGGGCTGAACAGGGTGTGCAGATGCGATGCGATACCAGAGCCTTAAGCATTGTAGGGGCGACCAAAGGCATATCGGCCATTGCCGTTACCGCTGAAGACTGGGACACCGAGCATTTGTCACTGACTGCGTCCATCAAGGTCGTAGACTCGATGGACGAGGCTATGGACCACATATTAGAGCACGGTTCAGGCCACTCCGAAGCTATAGTTTCCGAAGACTATACCGCCGCGATGCGCTTCATGGATGAGGTTGACGCCGCTGCGGTGTTCATTAACGCCTCGACCCGCTTTAACGATGGCGCGCAGTTCGGCCTGGGAGCCGAGGTTGCTATCAGCACCAACAAGATCCACGCCAGAGGGCCTATGGGCCTCAAAGAGCTTACCTCCTACAAGTGGACCGTCATGGGGAATGGCCAGGTGCGTAATTGATCCTCAACGATTTTGAGATGGGTAGGTGTTAGCGGATGCCAGAGTTCGACTTTGAGCGGGAGTGCCGGACTCCTAATTCCGAATGCTACACTGTGGTTGATGAGGAAGACCGCAATATTGGCCGAGTGGACATCCATTTCGCAGAGGCTGTGATTCATGCAACCCTCAGCGTGGACGAGAGCCTGACCACCGACGAAATCCAGGACCTGATCGATAGAATCGACGAGGAATTGCTGGATTCGGTCGGCATCGTTAGGCAAGAGGTCATTATCCACGTTCACCAGGGGCGAGACTTGGGCGTCTACAGCACTCGGGATTTCGAAGGCGAGGGCGGCGGCTATCAGTTCATGAGCTGACAGGCTTGACCTAGCCCGTCTTTTTTCGTAGTGCCAAGGTCACTAACCTCGCCAAGTTCCTTGCGTAATAGGAACGCGGTCTTTCTTCTTTTTCACTCCTCTAAACACGCCGCTGGTTGCCAGGTTGTTCAGACATCTCTATTGCAGTAGCATGTTGCCGACAATACAGACATCAGCAACCGGACGGAGGCGACAATGGTATCTGCAGACTGGGCAAGTATTTACAAGGAACTGGGCGCCAATCCCATCATCAACGCCACAGGCAGCGTGACCCTATTGGGCGGCTCTACGCCGGTCCCAGAGGTGGTGGAGGCCATGGCCATGGCTAACCAGGCCTACGTTCCTCTCATGGAGCTCGAGGAGAAGGCTGGCAAGTTCATTGCCGATATCGTTAACGTTCCGGCTGCATACATCACTTCGGGCGCAGGCTCTGCGCTGACGCTGGCCACCGCCGCGATTATGGCGGGCGACGATGACGACAAGATTGAACAGTTGCCGGATACCACTGGCATGAAGAACGAGATTCTCATCCAGAACCGACAGCGCTATATGATGCATTACTGGTATGACCGCTGTCTTGAGCTCGCTGGGGCTAAACTGGTCGACTTCGGCAGCGAGGAGCGAACTACAGACCAGGATCTGGAGGATGCAATAGGGCCCAACACTGCCGCCGTGCACTATTACGCCGTGGAGCAAAGTCCAGACCCACATGCGCTATCCCTGGAGGAGACCATCGAGATAGCCCACGGCAAGGGCCTCCCTGTCACGGTAGACGCGGCAGGTCAGATTTACCCTCTGGAGAATTTCGGGAAGTACGTGCGCATGGGAGCCGACTTCCAGTGCATAGCGGCCAAATACCTGGGTGCATCGCAGTCGGTGGGCCTGGCGCTGGGTACCGAGGAGATGATTTACAAGCTGGGACTCCAGGCATTCGCATCTTACGAGGGCAGGCGAGTGCGGGGTATCGGCCGACCGCATAAGGTTGATCGACAGGAGATGATGGGCTGTGTTGCCGCCGTGAGGCGCTGGATGACCATGAATCACGAAGAGCGTCTAGCCAATGTGGAGACTCGGACGCAGACTATCGTGACTCGCCTTCGGACTGTTCCTGGCGTGCGCGTCGAGATGCTGGACAACATAATAGGCCACCAGCCCTTCGGGCTTAACCTCTGGGTAGACGAGGCCGTGACGGGCATGAACATTCGGCAGGTTGCGGATAAGCTGAAGGCCGGCGATCCTCCCATCTGGACGCGAGTGCGGGACTGGGAAGACTTCATCACCATTCACATGTTCGGCCTGAACGAGCACGAGGAGCACATTGTAGGCGACAGGATAGCCGCCCTCTTCGAATAGCAAGAACCAGCAATCACATTAGATAAGCCAAAGGGCCTGGAGAAATCCAGGCCCTTTGGCTTATGCAATTTTTGGGGTATGTAGAACTAAGTCTAATAGCTTTGGAAGAGCTGGCCCCACTCGGTATCCAGCGCATCCTTGACTCGTTTGCGACCCTTGAACGGCATCCAGTAGGAGTTGTGGTAGGTATTGGAAGCCGCGATGCCCACGTTGATTAGCGGAGACCTGGTAAGGATGTTTTCTAGCGACCGTAGTGGTCCCCAGTACACCGACTTTTGGCTCAGGCTGAACAGCGTATTCTCGGCGCCGGTGAAGTGCCAGTTTACATTGCTGATGTCCTCGCCAACGACCTCGATGTCGTCGATGTTGGCGCAACCCAGGCCCATTTCGTGCGCCATCCAGATGAACTTGATGGTCATAGGGTCGAAGCCCATCATCTTGGCAGCCACGGCGTCCACCGCCACCTGATCGGCACCAGCGAGAATGACGTTCTTTATGTGCCAGCGCATGGCCCTGGGTCCAGGTCCGTCCCCGGCAAAGGTGCCGTCTGTGACGGCGAATATGCCCGGATGGATCTCCTTCTGAATCTGCAGCAGGTCAACCAGCGTCTCGTGGATTACAGGATGAGTCCAGTGGCGCTGGTGGTTAAGCAGGCCTCCAAAGGCGTTCTTCATCGCCCCCGTAATCGTCGTGAACACGTGGGTTTTCATGGTGGGCAGGTGCAGGATGTTCTTGCCCGGGAACGCCTCGGGAATCTGGAAGCCCTTGGGGTAGACCTGGTCCAGCGCGATCATCTTGGACTTGGGCTTAAAGTCCATCCAGGGAGACTCTTCCAGGTGAAGGCTTTCCAGGCCGTGGGCTTGCTCTACCACGCGGTGCTTGTTGGCCACCTCACCCTCGCGTGCGTCCACAACCACAGTGCCGTTGTGGGTTGGTATGAGGTTCGTGTAGCCGTCTTCCTTCAGCGTACGTATCACGCCGTCCAGCTGCCACGGTGATGTTGAGCATGCGGGGTAGTAGTATTGCCAGGAGATGTTGGCCTTCAGGAGTGTGTCGTTCTCCTTTGGCATGTGTTTTTCGTAGTCAGCCAGACGCATGGCGCGGCCGATGTCCTCCAGCACTGTCTCCGGCGTAGTGTAAACGACAGCCACCTTGGACTTGGTGATCGTCGCGCTCGTCTGGGGCTGCTGATCGCTAGGGCTGGTAGTCATCTAATTCACCATGTCTTCCCTGGGACCGTCGACATGGTGAATTGCAATACGCAGACACCTGGCAACGACCCGTGCAAAAAGATCTGTAATATTCAAACTATCACATTGCGATTTTATCAGATTAATTGCCCGTAATCCGTGGGAATTTAGCCTTCCTCAATGGAGAGTTCTGAGCGCGGCAACGGCCGATAAGTCAGTCCAAGAAGTCTCGCAGTTTCTTGGAACGGCTTGGGTGGCGCAGTTTTCGTAGCGCCTTCGCCTCTATCTGCCGGATGCGCTCTCGAGTCACCCCGAAGTCCAGGCCGACCTCTTCCAGCGTGCGGCTACGACCGTCCTCAAGTCTGAATCGGAGTTGAAGGATCTTAGACTCTCGTTCACTGAGGCTTTCCAGTACTTCCTCAACCTGCTGTCGAAGTACGCGGTAAGATGCAGCCTCGGCGGGTGCCAGCGTGGCGCGGTCCTCTATGAAGTCTCCCAGATGGCTATCGTCTTCTTCACCTATAGGTGTTTCCAGCGATACCGGCTCTTGCGACAGCTTTAGGATTCCGCGGACCCTCTCAGGAGATACCTCCATGTGTAGGCCTATCTCCTCGCTGGTTGGCTCGCGACCGAATTCCTGGACCAGCCTGCGGCTAATGCGCAGCAGCTAGTTGATGGTCTCTACCATGTGCACAGGAATTCTAATGGTCCGCGCCTGGTCAGCGATTGCCCTGGTGATGGCCTGCCTGATCCACCAGGTGGCGTAGGTGCTGAACTTATATCCTTTGCGGTAGTCGAACTTCTCGACGGCCCTGATTAGGCCTATGTTTCCCTGTTGCACCAGGTCCAGGAGCGACATACCCCGACCGATGTACTTCTTGGCCACACTGACTACCAGTCTGAGGTTGGCCTCTGCCAGGTGCCTTTGGGACTTTGCCCCTTCCTCTTTGAGCTGATCGAGGTGGCTTTGAATGGCGTTGTCGTGGGACTCGATGGAATCCTTGAACGCTTGGGAATCTGCCATGGACTCCAGTTCGGCCAAGGTAGGCTCTGAGCTGAGGCTGTCCAGAATTTCCTTGGGCAGCAGTCTGGTGTTAGGGGCTAGTTTGCGGATATCGGCCTTGGCCTGATCCGGCTCGATGTTCAGTATTTCAGCAATGAAGTTGAGCGTCTTCTCGGGCATCTTCCCTTCCAAGACCTCTCACAACTTGGCATCGGAGATCAGGCTGATCAGAGTTCTTTTGCCGTCAAAGCTTATGTAGCGGCTGGGAGTGTGCATAAGCTCTTGAGAAACTGCTGGACGAACATCCACGTCATGGGAGAAGTTCCCTGGGATTCCTTTAGCTCTGTTTCCACGACTTCAACATGCTTGTAGGCCTCTATTCGGCGCGCCAGGGTGCGCTCATCGGCGGCTTTAAGCAGGCCAACCCGACCGATCTCTCGCAGGTACATTCGGACCGGGTCATCGGTCATGTCGATATTTTCGTAATTCCCATCCCAATTGGGGTCAAGATTAGGGGAACCGTTTTTGGTCTTCTCTTCCTCTTCGATGTCATCGGGATCCAAATCGGAGTAGTCTTGAGATCTGGGTCTGGTATCGAAGATATCAAAGAAGGGAGAGTCTTCGCTGTCCTCTGATGTGGTTCCGTAGGTGCCCGACTGGCGGCTTGTGGGAAGCTCATCGGCGAGATCTGGCTTGGTAAAGACCAGTTCTAGTTCCTCTAAGGCCTGATCGTCCAAGGAATTATTCATATAAAAGCAACTCCGTTTTGGGCTGCTAAGGTGTTCGCATCGGTTCGGAAAGTATTTCTGCGGCGGAACGTTCACCTCGTGATGGGGCTTCATTTAAAAAAGTGGAGACTGTATATAGACCTCAATAGGGGGATTACTAACGCGCATTAATGCAGCTATAGGCGGATATAAGGTGTGCAATGTTGTTGCAAGAGACCTTATTCAGCCAACTTTATCGCTGCATTTACGCTGGCGATTTCCTGCTCAAGGTCTCGAGATGGGGGAATGCTGGCGTCTGCTGTGTCCAGAAGGGTCTCTTGAAGCTCCTTTAGATGCCTTTGTCGAAGCCTGCGAAGGCACTGGTCAAGCGCTCTTTCTGATGCTCTGAAGTCGCCGAGAACCATGTCCTGATCTATCAGACTCTGAAGTCGCGCATGCAGGGTCTCATCCAAAGAATTTTGAAGTTCTTCGATGTTGGATGTGTCAAGCCATATGGCTAATATCTCTCTGTGCTCAGAGCTGCGAAGGTGCTCAGGAGAAAATTCGGCCATCATCTCCTTGAATTCGGGCCTCTGCATCAGCAGCGCCATTGTGTAATCTTCCAGCGCAGCTTCAGGACTGGCACCAAGTGTAGTAGTTGACACCCCAGTCGGAGTTCTGGTCGGAGAGGAGGCTGGGCCGCGTCTGCGGGGCGACTGTGAGCGGGGGATGCTTGCTTTTAGGGCTTCCTGCGTCACGTCGATGGCTTGTGACAGCATACGGAGGTAACGGTCCTGATCCAGAGAGTTCTGCGCGGCGATTAATGGGTAGACCGTCTCGACAACCTGCGTCTTCCCCTGGCCGGTGGTCGTATCGAACC
>CAJWRP010000088.1 GCA_913046025.1 uncultured Chloroflexota bacterium | reverse complement strand
GGCGGCCAGGCTGTTGGCAAGCCATACTAGAGCCTCCAAAGGATGGCCCATCACGTCCGAGCCCTTGCCTTCGCCGACCAGCTTTCCATTAATGCTCATCGTGCCCTTGGATGCCGGAAGGTCTATGCCCTTCCAGTCCGTGATCTCAGTTCCCAGGACCGCGCCACCACCGAAAATATTGGTCACGATGGACGATATAGCAGGATCTGCCCCCTCCGGCGCTCCGACCTGGCGTATGTCCACTATCTCAAAAGCCGTCATCAGCGATTCGATATGTGGAGCGATACTATCCCGCGTGTAGGGGGCTCCCGAGGCCTCTACCTCCGAGCCTAACCGGACCCCAACCTCACACTCGATAGCCAATTTTACGAAGTTGGCACTGTTTAACTCTTTTGGAGACTCAAATATCGTGTCGGCGAAAATAACGCCGGCGCATGGGTCGCTGATGCCTCTGGCCTCACGCATGACTGCACTGGTATATGCGATCTTGTAGCCGCCCAGACTGCCTTTCGTCTGGGAAAGTCTACCAATGAAGACCTGCTGCACCTTGTAGGCATCTTCCTGAGTGGTTGGAGCTATGTCTTGAAGCATAAGGTCCAGAGTGTTCCTCGCCAGATAAGCCTCAGCTTGATACTGTCCCGCCTTCTCGATATTACCTTCTGACATTAGATACCTCAAAGCTCATCGTCGGTGTGTAAAGCCACCAATAATTGAATTCAAATCTCGGCCACAAGAATAACACAATTCGGCCCGATACTGGACGTTTTGGATGAAGTGTGAGACGCGATGGAGACTAGGCGAAAACAGGACATTACTGCCCTCATCCTGGCAATCAGTCTCGCAGCTCTTCGCGTATCTCCGCAGATTCTGCGTGGGCGGTTAGGCCCTCAGCCCGCGCGATAATGGAGGCCGCGTTGGAAATTTCGCTTGAGGTAGCGTCGCTGATCGCCACAATGGGACTGAACTTGAGGAACGTGTGTACGCCCAGACCGGAATTGAATCTGGCAGTGCCTGCCGTAGGCATCACGTGGCTGGGTCCGGCAACGTAGTCGCCCAACACCTCATGAGAGAACTCTCCCAGGAAGATGGCGCCTGCATTGCGGACCGCACCCAAGTAGTCCCAGGGATTCTTCATCATCAGGCACATGTGCTCAGGGCCGAAGACATTGGCCAGGTCCAGAGCCTCATCCATGTTAGCAACAACGGCTATGCAGCCCTGGTCTTCAGTGGAGGCCTTCGCAATAGCCCCTCTGTCCAGGTGCTCCAATCTAGACTGCACCTCTTTGTTCACAGCTTCAGCCAGCCTGACAGAGTCTGTTATCAGCACAGGCTTGGCCAGTACGTCGTGCTCTGCCTGAGCAAGAAGATCGGCAGCACACAACGTCGGATTCGAGGTGTCGTCAGCGATCACCACAGTCTCCGTGGGACCGTACAGACCATCGATGCCTACCTCGCCGTACACCTGTTTCTTAGCCAGCGTGACGAAAATGTTCCCAGGGCCGCAGATAGTATCTACGCGAGGCACGGACTCGGTGCCGTAGGCCATGGCCGCAATTGCCTGAGCGCCTCCGATGCGGAATATGCGATCAACACCGGCGATATCAGCGGCAACCAGCACTGCAGGACTGGGCATCTCGTCGCCCTTGGTTGGTGTGCATATGATGACTTCTTTTACGCCTGCGACCCTGGCAGGTATGGCCGTCATGAGCACTGTCGATGGGTAGAGAGCAGTGCCGCCAGGAACGTAAGCGCCTGCGCTGCCCACTGCGTTCACAACCTGACCGTACCCTTCGTTGAAGTCGGTCCAGCCTTTGGGGAGGCATGCCTCATGGTATTTGCGGATTCGTCCAGCCGCCAGTTTCAGCGCGTCAACTAGCTCTTCTGAAACCTCATCGTAGGCTTCTTTGACTGCCGATGCGGGCACTTCTATCTGCTCGATATCAGCGCCATCAAGCTTTGCCGTCAGATCCCGGACTGCTGCGTCCCCTTCGTTCCGAACGCGCTCGAGGATGTGTTGAACAACCTCCGCCGGAGTCATGGGGCTCCCAAACACCTTCAGAATGCCCTCTTGCACGTGTTGAGGCACGTTATCGAGATTGAGCCCCCTACCCTCTAACAGGAATTTCTTAGCCTCTTCGAAGCCTTCGATTATCCTCATGACAGGTAGTCTCGAACAGCGACAGTAAGCGAATCCAGAGCAGTCTCGTGATACTCATCGATCCTCTCACTAGGCACTATCTCGTACAGCCGCTCCAGCCCTGCGGAGGCATTGTCAACGAACTCACCGGCGACCCCGTTCGCGGGGTGAGCCTCATCTCCTGCAGCTATGCGTCTGGCCATGAAGCGAAGCCTCTCCCAGGAGAAACCACGGTCCAAATTCGCGCCGACCCATTGAGCCCAGTCAGCCAGCGACTCGGACGGAATGAACCCCACCTCTATGTCTTCTGTCGGCGCGTCCAAAAGCAGCCGCATCTGACCAACCCTGTCCCAACAGCGCCTGTCCATCTCCAGCTGCATAGCCCTGTCCATCACCAGGCCAAGGGTTTCGTCCTGAAATACATTTGAATTACCAAAGAATGGCCGGAACATGTTCGCGATCCATGTCTCATCGGCCATCAGGTGTGTCAGGTATCCGGCCATGAACGCCTGAGTCTGCTCGCTCTGGTCGGCAGCCACTTCCAGATGGGGATGGGAATGGAAAAGACCCCGCATGCCAGTGCCAATATCCTCAAAGTCCAACTGGGCGAAATGATATACAGACCGGTCAACCCGCGTGATCACGCGAATATCCGGCGATGTGGATCCCAGGAGGTAATGGCCCATGTTAGCGTCCAACACATCGTTGCCTAACTTTTCGGCAACCTGTCGGGCGAGATTCATGTGCACGGGTGGATTAGGCAATGAAGTCCTCTAATTCGAATGCAACTGCTTGCTTAGATTATACGAGCCGTTCGTGCGCTTTGCATTCGGAGTGGAATACGTAGTTTGGATGAGACACCGTCACGCTGCTACTACCTAATTTCCTAAGGCTACCTACCGCCGCTAAGAGCTTGTCCTGCTCCACGATAACTGTAACGGCAAACCAGCCCAGACCATCCGTAGTGTAGACCTTTGAGATAGTAGGGCCGCGAAGGCCCGAAATATCGGTCTGCTCCAGAATATAGCTAGCAACATCTTCCGGCGTTTCCCCTCGCATGTTGGCTGTGACGCTGTAGTAACTCTTGGATTGTAGGTAGGCCTCTATCACGTCGACAAAGGACTTGGCTACCTCCAGCTTGTCTTCGTGCTCTCTAAGCAATCGCCTGTTTCCAATAATGCATGCCTTGGAGACCATAATGGAGCCGCCAAGAATGGTCTTGAGGCGGTTCTCTCGCATCGTGGTACCACTTTCGGATACGTCGACAATGATGTCGGCGAATCCCATGGCGGGTGCGGCTTCCAAAGTTCCACTGGAGTGCACCAGCGAGAAGAAGTTGACTCCGTTGCTCAGTAGAAAGCGCTCAACCAGCCTGGGATACTTCGTCACGACGCGGAGGTCGGCGCCGTTCTGCCGGAACTCCATAGCCAGATCCGCCAGGTCGGCAAGAGAGGTAACATCGACCCACGAATCAGGAACGCCGATCACAAGCTGGCATTGACCGAAACCCAGGTCGTCGACGACCACGTTGGTATCGCCACCCTCTCGGCGCATCTCAAGATATCGGTCCAGGCCCACTATACCAATGTCTGCGCTGCCTTCTTCTACCTTGGGCGTGATATCCCCGCTGCGTTGAAACAGAACGCTGACACCAGGAAGAGCAGGAATACCTGCGGTATAACGTCGCAGGTTAGTCCTGGACACGCCAATCCCGCACGACCGAAGAAAGGACAGCGTCGGTTCATAAAGGGCTCCGTTGCTGGGGATAGCAAGCCTTAGATTACCGTTACTGTCCATTAGGACTTCACCGCCATTGCATCTGATGTGCTATGCAAAACGTTAATAATGCTATCTATATTGTATGCGAAGCCCATAGCGGGCACATCAGAATCGCTTCCCAGTGCCTTTACCAGATCATCGTATCTGCCGCCACCACCCAGGGAAACGCCCTCTGTTGAACCTGACATTAACTCAAAAATTACGCCTGTATAATATGAGATGCCTCTAGCCAGCCCCATATCTAGAATCAGAGCCTCTTCGGGAATACCGCTGCCAGCAAGATCTTCAAAGAGTCCTTCGAGATCGTCGAAAGGCGTGGTCGTCAAACCGACGTCCATTGCGACTTGTCTCGCCTGCTCCAGTACGGTGGCAGGTGCGCCCTCCAAGCCAGACAACTTATCCGCCAACAGAAGCGCCTCATCAAAGGAGCCGGGGTCGTCCGCCTCATGCACTTTACGAAGTATCCGAGCTATGATCTGGTCTGTGCTGCGCCTTCCCATAGGAGTAGGCATAGACTCCCTGAGTACTCCCAGAATGAAGTCCTCGGCGGCCTCCTTGCTCATCTCTTCCAGAGCTGATTCCAGTCCAATATCGACGCCGCCCTGCAGAAGACCAACTTCCCTGGCTCGCTCACGGAGTTCGTCCGTATCGCTTTCACCCGATTTTAGAGCCTGTATATTACCAACTATGAAAAGCTTGGCTGATTCTGAAAGGCCAAAATTATCCAGCAGACCACGTATCACGCCAAGGTGACCGATCCTCAAGCGAAAATTCTCTAGGCCCGTCTTCGCTACTCCAGAATACGCTACAGACATTATTTCGGTGTCAGCCTGTCGGCCGGAAAGACCAATTAGCTCTGCCCCAACCTGCGTAAATTGTCGATACTCGCCATCCCTGCCGTAGCGGAACACCGGACCGCCATATTGCCACCGAACAGGCAGCTTCTCTTCGTCCTGTTTCTCAACAAAATTACGTATGATTGAGGAGGTAAACTCCGGCCTTAGACTGACGGAATGACCGCCTGGGTCTGTAAAAGTGTACAGCCTGCCGGTTATTTCACCACCGGACTTGCGGACGAACAGTTCCGTCTCCTCCAGCAGAGGAGTGTCTACTAGGCCGTAGGAGCTCTTTGTCAGGTGTGAATGCAAGACGCTGGAGATCTGCTTGGACGCGGAAAATTCTCGCGCGCTTACATCGCGCATGCCGGGTACGATACTTATCTGCCTACCAGTGTTCATGAGATCCCGATTTAGCCCGCTTCAAAGGCGCATAGGACGCCGCTAGAGACAGGCGAATGATACAGTCCCGAAGACTGTTGATTTATTCTCGCCCGACGAGGTGATAGTGTCAACTACTGGGAAATATTACAAAGATGCGTTCATGTCCCTCCGAAGGCCTGAAACCCCCTCCATACAAGTTCAGACTTGGCATCCTCAATTTGGCTGTGCCCCCAGTGTATTGCACTACGTTCTGGAAATCCTTAAGGGTGCCTCAGAGAGCATGCTGGAGCACTCCAATTGCTAACCTTTACCACGCTCATTAAAAACCTGGGCTTTACCCACCGCACACACTGCACGGGCTAGACTGTAGGAGATTCGCATAGTGGATCACATCACCTACCGTGCCCCTTGAGCAATCGCCTATTGATGAATCCCCAGGAAGGCGTTTTCTCACAAGAGGCATTTTTGGCCTCAGATCTGGACTCGCCTGCACTTAACAGATAAGATTCTCTCCCATATACCACCCTTACATTTCCGGCTGATGGAAGAGTCTATTGAGCCTATCGAAGTCCAAATTCCCTGTAGCCGTAGTTGCCGACAGCGCGGCGTCGATCCCCGGCGAGTACCAGAGTCACCCTCTGCTGTCGATTGTTCCCATGCGGCTGACGCTGGACGGCCAGTCCTACATGGATGGCAAGGACATCACACCAACAGACTTCTACCACAAACTTAGGTCCTCTACAGGAGTCGCCACAACGGCGGCATCTTCACTAGCTTCCTACCTGGAGGCCTTCGAGAAAATGAAGCAGATTGCGCAATCTGTGATTTGCATTACGGTTAGCTCCCGTTACAGTTCCGCCTCGGAGGTGGCAAACGCTGCCGCAAAGGATATGCCTGACCTGCCGATTAGGGTCGTGGACTCACAATCTGCCGGCGGGGGCGAAGGTCTGATACTCCTGGAAGCATTACGAGCAGCAGAATCCGGCCTTACGCCAGATGCTGTGGAAATGCGAACAGATGCCGTAATTCAGAAAACACGCCTGGTAGCGATGCTGGACACCCTGCACTACCTTTGGAAGGGCGGCAGAGTCCCGAGGCTAGCCGCTGCCGGAACTTCGTTGCTGAATATCAAGCCGGTTTTTGAACTGCGGCTGGGGAATGCAGAAAGCCTGTCGCGGCCCAGGACCCGCCGACGGGCTATTGATAGGCTGCTGGAGTACGTCGAAAAGAATTCCAGTGCAAAACCCATTCACGTCTGCGTGATGAACGCAGACTGCATAGATGACGCGCAGGACATCTACGCCCGAATAGATGCTTCCTTCGACTGTAGTGAAATATACATAAGCCAACTGACGCCCGTAATGGGAGCGCATATCGGACCCGGCATGCTGGGCATTGCCTTCTGGAGCGAATAGTTCTTTTCAAATACAGTGCGGAGGCGATTGGGCAAAGTTCCGCTAAGAATAACCGCATCATAAAGGCTTTCTAGCCCTTCAACCTCTTAATTCTAACTTCAGCCAACCTGCAGCACTCAGACTCCGACGTGGCCCTTTTTCGTGGGCATGCCAATCCGAAAACAGGTGAGCAAGAGGAGATCCGGAACGTCATAGGAAACAAAATTTATCAGGCACAAGTCAGGCAGCAAGGTCATTTTTCACGTTTAATATTATCTAGAATTCGCTGATGTATCTCACCCGCACTGCTGGCTGTCCAGCGCGTAAAAAGGCTCTTGGTACCTCTTCGAGATTCTTTTTTATTACCTCTGTGCACTTCTAAGTCTGGGTTGGTACAAATCATTTTTAGCTTAATGTATTTTTTTAGCAATTTAATATTTTTATAGTCTATTATAGGAGCACCTTTTCCTGATAAAGGACAAGGCCTAAAAAACTTCACATCAGGTTTTTGAAATAGACTTACTTTTTTATATTTAGAATCTTTTGATCCTTTTTTGTTTCTTTTAATTCTTTTCATAGCTGCTTACTTCACTTTGTAGGTTTTTTTTCAAAATAATTTTCTTCTAAATTATGTTTTTTAACTCTAACAGTTAAGTATCTAATTAATGATTCATCAATATTTTCTATTTCTTCTAATTTTTCAATCGTTTTTCCTATTCCTTCAAATTTGATGTGAAAATAAAAACCCTTTCTATTTTTTTTTAGGCGAATAGATAGATTTCTTAATCCCCAATCTTCAATTTTTACTATCTTCCCAGAGTTTTTTTGAATTATATCTTCGTATTTACTAATCAGATTCTTGGCTTGAATATCAGACAAATCTTGTTTTGTTATATTTGTCTCTAAAAATTGCAGGCACCAATTCTTGCCATAGGGAAAAAAAAACCCAGTAAGAATGTATTAAAATATTGCAGGATTAGAATTACCCTTTTGATGGGAAAATATATACGCCGGATGACCCAACTTGAATGTTTGATAGTCGGGAAAGGGTGAACGCAGATATTGTGGGGTTAAAATGAAAATTGATTACCTTCTAGTGAGAGTAATTGAAAAAATTAAATGTTAAAGACATTGATTCAAATTATATCATATGGCTAAACAACAAAAAGATTGTAAAATATACAGAACAGTTAGATGGTCAGCA
>CAJWRP010000087.1 GCA_913046025.1 uncultured Chloroflexota bacterium | reverse complement strand
GCATCAGCTGGCCTGCGAAGGCTGGCACGATAGGCGAGGCGCTAGGGCTTAAAAGGGGCGGTAGCGGTTGGCGATTGGCATTCGGCGGTCTCTCCCGAAGTTGCGATGCGTGATCTTGATGCCCGGCGGAGCCTGACGGCGCTTGTACTCATTACGGTCCACCAGCGTCATAGCGCGCTTCACGTCCTCTTCAGAGTAGCCCATGCCAATTATTTCGTCATAGCTCAGGTCATCTTCCACATACGCCTTGAGGATGGGGTCCAGCACCGAATACGGTGGCAGGCTATCCTCGTCTACCTGGTCAGGCCTAAGCTCCGCACTGGGCGGCTTGTCTATGACGGCCTGGGGGATGATTTCTTTGCTGCCCACTCTATTACGGTAGAGACAGAGCTCGTACACCAGTGTCTTGGGCACATCCTTTATGACCGCGTATCCGCCAGCCATATCGCCATAGATAGTCGCATAACCAGTGGCCATCTCGCTCTTGTTTCCCGTCGTCAGCACAAGCCAATTGAACTTGTTCGACGCTGCCATTATGAGATTACCGCGAATGCGAGACTGAAGATTCTCCTCCGCAACGCCCCACTCGGTTCCCTCAAAATGGGGGTTCAGGGTGTTAAGCATGGCAATGAAGGGTTCTTCAATTGACAAATTCCAGAGCTCAATACCCAAGTTTTCAGCCAGCGCTTCGGAGTCCGTCACGCTACCCTCTGAAGAGTAACGCGATGGCATTGCAATAACGACAACATTCTCGCTGCCCACAGCATCCACAGCTATGGTTGCCACAATAGTTGAGTCTATGCCACCGGACAGGGCTATTACTACTTTGCTGAATCCGCACTTGAGAACGTAATCTCGCGTCCCAAGCACCAGCGCTTCGTAGACCTCGCCCACCTCGTCAAAGGTTTCCTGTTGAAGCTCAGGTATCGCTGGTTTGTCGGCAGTCTCGACATATTCGGACACCTCTGTAACAGCAGAAGTCCCAATCTGCTGCAGCATCGTTTCCCGCTCTTTCCTGGGTCGGGGGTCCCTGAGCCGCGACCGGAAGACAGACTCGACGTCCAGATCTGCCACCAAAAGTTCTTCTTTAAACTGACTTCCGTGAGCGACGGCCTCACCCTCGGGGTCGTAAATCATGCTGTCCCCGTCGAAAACCAGCTCGTCCTGCCCTCCGACGAGATTGACGTAGGCGACGAATAGGCCATTGTCAGATGCACGGGTAGCCAGCATTTTCTCGCGAAAGCTGCGCTTCCCAGCGTGGAACGGAGAGCCATTGATATTAACTATGAGTTCTGCTCCTGCAGCCCTCTGCACCACCATAGGGCCTGTGGCATACCAAATATCTTCACATATGTTCACTCCGACGGGCGTGCCGTTAACGATATATACCGGACACTCCGTACCGACCTTGAAATAGCGGTCCTCGTCGAAAACGCCGTAGTTCGGAAGGTACATCTTGTGGTACTTTCCTATTAACTCACCATCGTAGATGAAGGCTGCAGCGTTATAGACGTCGCTGTCCGCATCTATAAAACCGGTAACCACCGCGATGCCTTTTGACGCGGCTTTGATCTGTTCCAAGTAGGCCAGGTTCTCTTGGATGAACTGAGGCTTGAACAGAAGGTCTTCCGGTGGGTAGCCGGGCAGCGCCATCTCTGGAAACGCCACTAAATCTGCCTTAAGCTCACGGGCCCGATAAATGTACTCGATGATTTTTTTCGTGTTGCCCTTTAAATCGCCCACTGCGACATCGATCTGGGCCAGCGCCAACCTGAACTTACGCATCGAGCCTCCAAGTGATTCCAATAGAATCTAGATTTATTATAACTGGTAAGTCGTTCTTTAAGACTGGCGGCCTATACGCAAATGCTGGAAATAATCAGAGCGGTGCAAGGCGCTAAAACAAACCTGTTCGGAGAATCAACTAACGCGTTTGGCTGATTATCATCGACTATTCGACGATCAAGGAATTTGAAAGACGAAAACAGACAAAGGCAAAACTCGGTCCGCGCAAACCCAACGCAAAAATCTGTTTGAAATCCGCTGTGGAACTATCTAGATTCGGCTTTTGACGAACCTGTCGATTCGTTCCAGGGCTTCCTCGATATTCTTGGTGGAGTTGGCAAAGGAAAACCTAACGAATCCCTTGCCAAATTTCCCGAAGGACTCACCTGAGAGACAAGCTACCCCGACCTCTTCAAGAACCAGATTGGCAAATTCCTGGCTGGACATACCCGTGTCCTCGACGTTGGGAAAAGCATAGAAGGCCCCTTGGGGCATGGCGCATCGAATTCCCGGAATCTCATTGAGTCCGTTTACTATTACGTCTCGGCGAGCCTTGAACTCGGACACCATGTCGTAGGAGCTGCCCTGGGGTCCCTCAAGGGCTTCAAGCATAGCCGCCTGAGTAAAACTTGCCGTGCAGGACACACTGTTGGTGACCAGGCGGGAAATAGGCTCTACCAGTTCCAGCGGCATAACACCGTAACCGGCCCGCCAACCCGTCATGGCATAAGTCTTGGAGAATCCGTCCAGAATAATTGTTCGTTCCCTCATTCCTGGAAAGGCCGTTATGCTTTTGTGATCGCCTTCGTAGAGAAATCGTATGTATATTTCGTCCGACAGCACGATCAAGTCGTGTTTGACAGCCAGTTCTGCCAGTGCTTTCAGGTCTTGCTCGGAAACTACACTGCCACAGGGATTGTTTGGGGAGTTCACCACCATCAGCTTGGTCTTGTGGGTAATCTGGCTGGCCACTTCTTCAATATCAATATTGAAGTCTAGTGACTCGTGGAGCTTCATCGGCACTGGAACTCCACCGGTAAATCGAATCATAGACTCGTATATTGGAAAACCAGGATTGGGGTAGAGAACCTCGTCGCCTGGATCCACCAGGGCAAGCATAGTGAAAAACATGATCGGCTTGCCGCCGGGAGTAATAATTACGTTGTCCCCAGTTACTGAGATACTCCGAGTAGCCGATACTTCTGCCGCTATGCGGTCCCTCACTGCAGGAAACCCTGGTGACGGTCCATAGTGAGTGTCACCGCTATTGAGCGCGTTTACCCCTGCCTGAACTACGTTTTCTGGGGTGGCGAAATCGGGTTCGCCGATTTCAAGATGGATAACATCTTTGCCCTCTGCTTCTAATCTCCGGGCCTTTGCGAGAACCTCAAATGCCGTTTCGGTTCCCAGAACGCCCATTCGTTCAGCCAGTTTCATCTATCCGTAACTCCAGTCAAATAGATCATTGTTAGCCGGGGGAAACATAAATTGGAAAGTAGTATACACCGCGCACTACTCATATGGAAAACGAATTCATGCATGCGGCGGTATCTTTGACTGTGATACAATTTCTGGGATCAATTTATCGACCTTGATTCGGTATTTTCGAGTATTTCCCTCAACTAATATACTTCCAGGAGATGGTCCGTGAAAGTGTACATTGGGCTACCCCGCGGTTTTTGTGCAGGCGTCGTTCGCGCCATTGATATTGTAGAACTGGCATTGGAAAAATTCGGTGCGCCAGTTTACGTGAAACATCAGATCGTGCATAACCCTTATGTTGTGCAGTCCTTGGAAAAGAAGGGCGCAATTACAGTTGAGGACGTTGAAGAGATACCTGAAGGCTCTACCGTAGTCTTCTCGGCGCATGGATCGCCTCCAGACGACTTTGCCAAGGCCAAAAGCCTTGGTCTGAATATTATTGACGCTACCTGTCCGCTGGTTACCAAGGTGCACAACGAGGCGAAGAAATACGAGACAGATGGCAGAAAACTGTTACTGGTAGGCCATAAGGGCCATCAAGAGGTCAAGGGAACCATGGGCCAAACAGGCATGCATCTTATAGACGATAGAGAGTCGATCGATCTTCCAGACTGGGAGACTGATACTCCTATCGCGGTCCTGACTCAGACCACGTTGTCTGTGGACGATACCAAGCGCTCCATAGACGAGATCCGCAAACAGTTCAATAACGTCATTGTCCGCAACGACCTGTGTTACGCCACCACCAACCGCCAAGCTGCCGTTAAAGAGCTGTGCAGACTTGTTGAGTTGATTCTGGTCATCGGAGCGCCCAATAGCTCGAACTGTAATCGACTCCGAGAAGTCGCCCAGGCCCATGGCATTCCTGCATATCTTATTAACGGGCCCGAAGAGATGGACGAGAAGTGGCTTGACGGCGCAGAGAAGGTCGGCATCACCTCTGGGGCGTCAACGCCAGAAGAGCTAGTGCAGGCAGTCATAGAAGCTATTCAGCCAGAAGAAGTTATACCGATAGAGGGTGCTGAGGAAGACGTAAGCTTTGTGCTGCCACGCGAACTTCGTTGATGCCCTACTTGGCGATGTTAGTTAAGCTGTTTTCTCCGCCTCATCCCAAGGCTATCCATGAAATATGACGTAATCATTGTTGGAGATGGTCCCTCTGACAGCACAACCGCCAAGGAGTGTGCAGAACGAGGGCTTACAGTCTTGTTGCTAGACGAGGCCGAATTCCCCAGGAATAAGCCATGCGGTGGAGGGGTCACAGTGCGGGCTAAGGAAACGTGCTCCTAGTGGTGAATGCGGCGGGGTTACTGGACCCTCTAACCGGAGAGGGTATTTACGCCGACATATGGAATGGCATCGCTGCGGCCAGACACATTCAGAATTACATATCCGGAGTTATGTCGGATCTTTCCGACTACAGGAAAGAGGTCGAGGCTGCACTATTGCCCGACCTCGAAGTGTCCCACCGATTCCACGAGGTGTTCCACCTGACACCAAGCCTATACACGAAATTGGAAAAGGTCACCGCCAGACTGTGGAGCCTTATTTGCAGGCTTATGAGGGGCGAACAGACCTACGTGGGCGTGATGCGCAACCACACGCGGCTTGCCGCAATAGTCGACTTCATTTCAGACATGGCCAGGGTAACGCCTTTCTTGCAGCATCGGTCTGGTATGCGATACCCCCTGGCTCCCGATCTTTTTTTCCTGGGAGGCCGAGGCGGTCAGCGCAACGCGGCCCAACTACGTTAGCCATCTGATTGCCATATAAGATATGCGCAATAATCAAATGATCGCAATCATTGGGAGAAAAAATGGAAATTCGAATCGGCAGTCTCCTCCTAGGAGCTCAAGAGGCCGAAGGAACGGCCATTATCATAGACGTGTTCCGTTGCTTCACGACGGCGGCGGCGGCTTTTTCTCGTGGAGCCGAGAAGATCATCCTGGTGGCCGAGGTTGAAGAAGCACTAGACCTCAAGTCATCCGGTACCGGCGACATGTGCATGGGAGAGATTTCCGGACAAATGCCGGAAGGTTTTGACTTTGGAAATTCCCCTTCGCAGCTGGCTGTGGCGAACGTCAACGGGAAGACGCTGATACAGTCGACACGAGCAGGCACAGTAGGTGTAACGGCAGCAAAGAACGCTACTCAGATCTATGGAGGATCTCTGGTTGTGGCCCAGGCCACAGCAAAAGCCATCCTGAATGACGAGCCAGATTTGGTCAGCATAGTTGCCATGGGCGCGGAGGCGAAAGCCAGGGCAGACGAGGACGAGCAGTGCGCCCTATACATCAGAAATCTTCTCCAGGGCAGAACCCCAGACCATGCCGCAGTGCGTGACCTAATCTTGGCGGGAGAGGAAGCTCAAAAATACGGCGACCCAGCGAGACCACACTTCCCATTAAAAGACAGGGACATGGCCCTAGAGATCGACACCGCCGCATTTGCCATCAAGATCACCGAGGAGGGCGGTCTGCTTGTGGCAAGACCTGAACCGGTTTAGGGAAAATCGCCTTGCCTAATCAGACTTAGAGGAAACAATATCAATGGAATATCGCCAACTGGGCAGATCAGGACTGCAGGTATCGGCAATCGGTCTAGGCACCAACAACTTTGGTCACAGATTGGATAAGCGTGCCACCGAGATTGTAATTAACCACGCACTTGACATGGGCATAAACATGATAGACACGGCCAACAGCTACAGCGGCGGCCTGTCTGAAGAGTTCATTGGCCTGGCCCTTAAAGGCAAAAGGCAAACGGCCATAATTGCCACAAAAGTCTCGAGCCGCATGTCTGAAGGCCCAAACAACTCCGGTAACTCCCGTCAGCACATCACGGCAGAGGTCGAAAACAGCCTCAAAAGGCTAGGCACGGACTACATCGATCTTTACCAGATACACTGGTCGGATCCCAATACGCCTATTGAAGAGACGTTGAGAACACTGGATGGCCTGGTCCGTCAGGGAAAGATCAGGTACATTGGCTGCTCCAACTTTATGGCCTGGCAACTGTGCGAAGCCATCTGGACGTCTAGGACACAGGGCCTAGCTTCTTTTGTAAGCATTCAGCCCAAATACAGCATTATGGACAGGGGGATTGAGGCTGAAATGGCGCCGTTCTGCGTCGATTATGGGGTTGGCATACTGCCGTACTATCCTTTGGCGAATGGCTTTCTAACGGGCAAATACAAGAGGGGAGAGGGCACGCCTGAGGGCACGCGGCTCGCCGAAAGCGACCGTGGCATGTTGACCGACGAGAATTTCGACCTGCTTGAAGCACTGGAATCGTTCGCATCCACGCGCAACCATACTGTGCTGGATTTGGCTTTCGCATGGCTGTTGGCTAATCCGAATGTAAGCTCCGTAATTGCGGGCGCCACAAAGGCAGAACAGGTCATTGGGAACGCCAAATGCACTGGCTGGCAACTGACCCAAAACGATATGGACGAGTTGAACGGCATTATCAATTAGACCATTCTATTGATCTAAGCCCACAACAAGTCCTTGGGCATAGGACGGCGGCAAAATCTGAGTTGACATGCGCCTTCTGCCTAATTACGACTCTGCGGCATTGATCTTGGTGGAGTGGTAAATCTGCTGTTCGATTTGAAATTAGCGTTCCTTGCTTCTATGGCAGCAATATTCTTGGGATTGATCCCTCTCTTGGCGAAACCTAACTAAGTTAGTGTTCTGCCTGGGAGCATCGAGTTCTCAGAAGCTTCGTACCGCGATGGTGAAACTACCGAAGTATTCATTCGTAATTCTGACCTGCATGCCCAGTCTTTTTGCGATGCCTCCTGGTTAGACATTCCTTCCCCAATGGACGCTTTCAAGTTGTGGAATTTGGCTACCGGTTCGCCTTACGAAGATCGTTATTCGCTTGAGGCTGATTGCAAATTTTACACGAACACGCCGATCCTAACACTGCTACGCCTCTCATCACCTCCCTGGCAAATCGAGATTGATGACGCAGAGGTGCTAGTGAGTAATATCGATCAGGTGCTCGGAAGCTTTTCGCAACCTCAACTGGTGAATGTTAGTAGTACCGTACATACGCTCTTCCATTTCGATGAGGTAAATCCCTGCCCAGCAACTAGCACCGTGGCAAGAATTTACAGCGACTCCTACCTGGAAGCCGAAGCACTATTACTGACATAAGTCATCAGTGAGTCGAATTTGTCCCCGAGTCCGGCGTCAGAGGTCTTTCGGGGCGCAATAACGATATCTTCAGACCCAGTCAGGCTCTCAACGATGAAGCGGCCCGGGTGCGATTCGAAGGCTCTCGACATGCGGAGTACTTTGGGCCTACGGGTGGTGTCACGCCACTGAGTTCGGCAGTTACCAGTTTAGAAATACCAGCCTCCACACCCACGCCAACCCCGGTTCCGGCAGCAGGCACGGTTTCGATAGAGATACTGGGCGCGGCGCTGATCATCTTAACCTTCTGGCAGCTAAATAGAGCGCCAC
>CAJWRP010000086.1 GCA_913046025.1 uncultured Chloroflexota bacterium | reverse complement strand
TCATCGGTGATGGCCCTGGCAGCACGATTGCTGGCGTCCTCGATAAATCGCTCCAGCTCACTGATCCTGTCCAGGTCCACATCTTGTCCGGCCTCACGACCCAACTTAAGCCCGGTTAGCTCTTTCTCAACATCATTGATTTGTCCCGTGATGTTGAGGGCCTCCAGCTCGTTTTCTGCCTGTCTCCTGATCAAATCCAAGTGGGTCCGAGCATTAACAGCCGCATCGAGACGCTCTTGAATCTCTCCCATAATGCTTAGCGTGTTATCCAGAGGATTGCCGCCGTGGATGGCATGACGAGGCGCTCGTTCCAACTGCCTCTTGAACTGCCTTACCAGCCCGTCCATCTCATCTTCTTTGCCCTTGATGGACGCAACAAGTAAACTCAGCCTGTTAATGGCCTTCTGCATTTCTGGGATCTTGGGTATTTCAGAAAACTCAGGGAAATTCATGGTTGTTATGTTATATGGACAGAACGGAGCGTTTGTCCACCACCCAGGCGACCATTATTCAGGCTTAGTCTGATAACCACGCAACGACTATGGCCTCATCTGAGGTAATGGAACTCTGATGCCTCGTCGTGATGTCCAAAGCGTGAGGCTAGGCCTGGACACCAGACGTAAAACCTACCTTTACCAGAGCAACAGCCAGAGCATCCAGAACTTCCTGAATCTCCTCTGTGGTGGTGTAACCAAGATGCCCAATCCGGAAAATCTTACCGGCCAGGGACTGCTGACCACCGGAGAGAACCACGTCATGCTCGGTCCGGAGAATATTCAGTAGCTTAGAAGCATTGACTCCCTCTGGCACCGTAATGGCAGTCACAGTGTTGGAGGCCGTACTCTCGTCCTGAGGAAACAGTGGCAGGCCAAGCTTCTTGACGCCGTCCCGTGTCATCTGGGCTATGTTGGCATGCCGCTCGAATACGGTACCCATGCCTTCTGTCGCAATCTTCTGCAACGCCAGATCCAGCGCGAACATAATTGAGATGGCCGGCGTGTATGGAGGCTGACCGATCTCGAAGTAGCGTTTGTAAGCCGACATATCAAAATAGAATCTGGGCATGGTTGCCTCAGCATGGGCCTTCCAGGCGTCCTCACTAAAGCTGATAAATGCCAGTCCCGGTGGAAGCATCCATCCCTTTTGGGAAGCCGTGGCCACCACATCACATCCCCACGCATCGGTGCTTAAAGGTATAGAGCAAACGCTGCTTATTCCGTCCACCAGTATCAGTTTTCCGAACTCACCCTTGGCCACCGCAGTTATGGCCTGTAGATCGTTTGTTACGCCAGTGGACGTCTCGTTATGCGTAACCAGCACTGCTTTAATATCGGGATGAGCCTTCAGCGTATCTCTGAGCTTATCCACGTCCACGGCGGTGCCATAGGGGTAGTCCAGTTTTACGACTTCAGCGCCGAATATCTCGGCTATCTCTCCAAAGCGTTCACCGAACACACCCACGCTGACGTTGACTACCTTATCGCCAGGAGACAGCGTGTTCACCACTGCGGCTTCCATGGCGCCTGAGCCCGAAGACGTCATAATGTAGACGTCGTTTGTGGTCTCGAAAACCCGCTTAATGCCTTCGGTTGTCCGATTAAGCATGTCCTTATATTCAGGCCCTCGATGGTTGATCATCTGTAAGGACATGGCCTCTAAGATATCGTCAGGTACGGGGATCGGACCAGGTGTTCTCAGGTTAGACACGACAGCTCCTCAGTGAGTATTTGCAAAGAGTTTTAGGGGAATATTTTTGCGCGTATGCCTTCGTTTAGGCTGATCCGCCCCTTCCCTGCCATTAATTTACATCAAAACTCCGTAGAGGATTTTAGCACAGCCTGACCTGAAAATGTGGCACAGTAACAGTTCCCTTGAGGCTTTTGCCTCAAGGGAACTGTTACTGTTTTTACTTAACTTACTACTAATAACTCGAATTTACGCTTCCAACATATTATTAGCAGGGCCCCACGGCCAATAGTGCCTTGACCGATTCCTCAGAAAGAGCCAGGCCAGTATTGGCTCCTTCGTCGTACTTCCACTGAAGCGCGCGCAGCATGTATTCAGAGGGACATGTACCCTCTCCGAGATGCTCCGCCAATTCGCGTAAGGTGTCCTAGGCGTTGTTTACATGCCAATGGAACGACAGCAGCCATGCAAGCTCACGCTCGTTAGAAGTCGGAGGTACGTCACCAAGGTCGAGCAGAGCATAAGTGGCCTTGGTATAGCGCAGGATGCCAGCCTTGTCCTAGGAGGAGACCCCGTAATAACGCCGACGTCGGAGGTCCACAACGCGACTGGTATAGTCTGCATCGCCGTAGATATTTATCGGGAGCCAGTCCTTCCGCAAGTCGAGAATCTCCTCGCCCTGCAGATTGAGAAGGGCCACGGCCACCTCCGCCCGCATGGTGGAGTCATATTCGAAGCGAACGGCATCTCTGAGCAGCGCTTCCTGCAGCAAGAGAGTCAATTCACGAGGAATCTTCCTGCTGTAATTCGCGCCGCTGGCAGCTTCATTTCCGTCGGCACCAACACCGCCGGTATTGAACACGTAGTAGTTCTGCGGCATGCCGTCCCAGGAGAGTTGCTGCAGTACGTGATAGAGAAGGAAATACCGTAACAATCAATTATCTGTTCGGAAGCTAATGCGAAATCTAAAGTGACGACAAGAGAGAAAAGCTCTCCAGAATCCTCTATCCATTAACCATCTGACCGGTTTATAAAAGAACTGTAAGTGATTAGCTTTTCGTATATGCCGTAAAGGAAGGGCCGATGCAGGTATCAAAGGCACTACTTTGAATTTTATTTGGGCCAAATTCAACTACATCAGAAGCGTCGCTCTGATAGCCGGAGCATTCGTAGCTTTGACAGCTTTTGCCTCTGTATTCGCCAATCCACTTGCCCAGAGCGCGCAGAACGTGGAAATCACAAGCCTTGTTGTTTTAGACGCCAAGACTGACAAGGTGGAGTCGGTCTTCCCAAAGGGCACAAAAATTCAGATTAAGGTCCGGTTTACCGATATTCGCAACCTCAGCGTTTTCGATGACGACGATCCTGACTTCGAACAGGATTACGTCATTGTCTTTGAAGTGCAGGACGACAATGGAAGGACCGTCTACAGCACAGATGACCTTCTACAGGGCAACAAGGACTTACGACTGGAGCCAGAAGAAAAGAAGAAAATTACATTCAGCTGGAACGCACCTTTTGGGGCCCAGACGAGTCGCCATACGATCATCATCACTGTCCGCGAGGCTGCCAATTTTTCCAATGTCCACGATGAAGAGAAGACTACCGTTGTTATCCAAAGCTCTTCAGCATCTCTGTTTCTATCTGAGTCCTCTATAGACTTTGGAGACGTGACAGATGACGACACTCCGCAAGCGCGGATAATTTTGGCCAACCCAAACCGTGCGGCAGGAGACCTTATCTGGAAGATTACGGAATTGCCCGATTGGCTGGAACTCATTTTCCCAGAGGCGAGCGAGGAAGACCCCCAAGAGTCTATCCTCATGACAAACAACCACACAATCATTTTGCAGGTCCGTAGCACCATTCTAAAGGGAAACCTTAACGATCAATTCAAGCTCGAATCCAACGCCGGGACCACGGACGTAGACGTGTCTATCTCAGTGAACCGCAACGCCAACGGTGTCCTTTCTCGAATGAAGGTGCAAAGCTCCGTTTACGATCCGGGTGACGAAGTTACGTTCTTGTATCGAATCATGAACGACGGCGAAATCCCCATGACATACAGCGTCACGTTTCTCCTGCAGGCCCCAACCGGATCTCTTTTCTTCAATAGCAATGCCGAAGGCCTGGACGCCATTGTCGGGCCTGTGGATAAGGGAAACGAGACGGATAGTCTAAAATTTACTTGGACTATTCCATACGGTACTTTTCCTGGCGATTACGAATTGGGAGCTCAGCTTCGAGCCTATCCGGCCTTCGAATTCCTATTCGATGACGTACCGTTTCCCAGCGTGGCTGACAAGAGCGGACCTCCAGATCGCGATGCAGAAGTTACAGAAGGCGACGACTTTGAAGTTGCAAGAGGCGCTCTATTAGCGGTCGCCCCCCTGGACTGGGCATTCGGAACAATACAAGAAGGAGAGTCAGACGAAGCCTCATTCGAAATCTCCAATGACGGCCGCGGAACTCTAGAGTGGACGGTCGTAAGCTGGCCAGAGTGGTTGGAACTTGAGAGTCCCACCGAGACCTTTAATGGCGAAGGCACCTTTGAAGTGGCCATAAGTAAGGCCGCGGTACCTGGAAATTTCTCCGGCACAATCGAGATCGAATCCAATGGAGGACCAAGGTCGATCAAAGTATCTGTACGTCTGATTCCTCTACCAACGGCAACAGTCGGCGTCGCGACCGTGCTGGCACGGCTGATACCGACGACAACGCCAGCACCAACGGCTACTTCAAGCCCAATTCCTTCCGTTACGCCTACACCACTGCCGTTAGCGCCTTCTATCATGAATGGCCGAATAAACATTCGTAACGGAGGCGTTGTCCCCGACGAGGCTGAGTTAGTCGCTAAGATAGGAGATTACACCAGCTCCACTGCCGCATTGGATGGCAACTCATACTCGAGTCTGGTGATATTGCCTCCGGATCGGTCATACATCGGCCAGCCTATTGAATTTTTCCTGGGCGACACACGCGCTTCTCTAACGACACCAGTCTTCTTCTTTCAGGATGGCGTGAAGAGGATCGACCTTACATTTACCGCCCTCCCAACAGCTACGGCGGACCCAACTCGAGTTGCCACCTCTACGGCCCTCCCAACAGCTACGGCGGACCCAACTCGAGTTGCCACCTCCACGGCCCTCCCAACAAACGATGTCCCACCTACAGTGGATGTCCCGCCAACCGCTAGGCCAAATGCAACAATTACAGCATTGGCGGCTGAACCGACTGTCGCGAGTGTAGTGCAGTCGGCGACACCACAGGTCTTTATCACAGCAGAGGCTGGCGATTCTCAAAAACCAACTGCAGTCGGCGGATGCAACGCCACGACTGGACACATAGGCTGGGCCACAGGCCTGGCAAACGTCGCGCTTTTAATCGCCCCTATTGGACTGTTAGCAGGCGCGCGTATGAATCGAAGGCGAAAAAGAGGAACCGCTGATGAGGGCGGTATTTGAGGGGCTAGACGAAGCAAATAGATAACACCAGAAGAGGGCAGGCCGACAAGATGGCAATCACCATTCCGTATGAGAATGGCTTCGTTGACGAAGTGCCTGGGGTCGGCCACGGATTTCACGACGAAAACTTGCAAGATACTGTCAACATAATACGCAGATTCTTGGAGATGTAGTTTCATTTTGCAACTAATTCTGAAAGTAATTGGTACACGCCGCTAATGGCCATTATCTATTTCATTAGATTCGTTCTTTTTGTGGCCGATGCCGTTGGGGAATTTCTGGACAAGAACTGCCCATACATGGCAGGAGCGATATCTTTTTACACGCTTTTTTCGCTGTTCCCACTGATTCTGGCTATGATATCCATCGCGGGTTTCGTATTGGGACCAACTGCCGAACGGGACCAGCTAGCTATCGAGATGGCAGCGATCATTCCTATATCACCTGAATTCATTAGCGAAACTATGCAGGGTGTGGTCAGGACCAGGGCCATAACAGGTCTCTTCAGCGTGCTTGGTCTGCTCTGGGCATCAACGTCGGCCTTCGGTGCCATGCGTAAGGGAATAAACGCCGCGTGGGGCATCAAAAAGCACAGACCATTCCTCAAGGAGCGCCTGATTGACTTTAGCCTGACCGTGAGCGCGGGCCTTCTGATGCTGGCTCTCATATTCATTGCTCCCACCATCGGTTTCTTCAGCGAGATCACGTCCTACTTCACTCAAGGTGGGGCCGCTGTCACTACCACGCTATGGGATATTGTTGCCCAGCTAGTTATGCCAGTGATCACGTTCGGCGCATTTATCGTGCTCTACCGTTTTCTGCCAAATACCAAAGTTACCCTGTCAGACGTATGGATGGGGGCGCTTTTAGGAGCTGTCGCATTCGAAGCCGCCAAGTGGGGCTTCCTGATTTACGTGAAGACCTTCCCTGTTTATAACGCAGTCTACGGCCCAGTCGGTGCTGTCATGGCCCTGTTGACCTGGGTATACCTGTCGGCTAACATACTGCTGTTCTGTGCCCTGCTTACCTCTCGCCATGCAAACTATATGGCCAAATCACGGACGTTGAATGATGAGCAACGGGGCCTGAAACTTCTTTGGGCGGGGTTGTCGCGTGTTCGGGTTCGTGACGTGGTGTCCTCAGGGGCAGAGGCGGATTAGCGCCAGAAACCAGCTAACTTCCCTGGTGATTGCGCTGATGGCTATGGTAGCTTGCGGCAATCCGGTAGATACGGACCCACCTCCTCAGCTTTCATCCTTTGGCGATCCAGTCATTCCCAACGGTGAAGAGCTACTTGTCCAGGCGGCAGCTCCAGCACAGACAGCTGGCAGCTCCTTGCCGTCCGTAGCAACGCTGTCATCTCTTCCTTCCATATCAGAACTGGTTAACGCCATTGAGCCTTCTGTGGTTTCTATTTCAGTCGAATCACTGAATAGGGGACTCTTTTTTGATTTCACCGATGAAGGAGCCGGTACTGGGACGATAATTCGGGAGAACGGTTACATTCTTACTAACTTTCACGTGGTTCAAGGCGCTGAAGAGATAGTTGTTAACCTGCCATCCGGCGACAGTTATGTGGCAGAAGTGGTTGGTCAGGACCAAATCACCGACCTTGCCGTCTTGAAAATCGAGGCAGAGAATCTACCTTCAGTCACCTTTGGAAATTCCGATAACCTGGAAGTAGGGGACTGGGTAGTGGCCCTTGGCAACGCTTTGGCTCTTAAAGGGGGTCCCACGGTTACGTTAGGCATCGTTAGTGCTAGAGGACGCACCATTAGCACGGAGCGCGGTGATCTCTACGACCTGATTCAGACAGACGCTGCCATCAACGACGGCAACAGCGGTGGACCGTTAATTAACCTAAATGGCGAGGTAATCGGCATCAACACGGCCATTCTGCGACGCGCTCAGGGCATAGGCTTTGCCGTAAGTTCCTCGGTGGCAAGTCCCATAATCGACAGCCTCGTTGAGCATGGACGGGTAACGCGGCCTTTAATCGGGCTGACGGGCGCGGATGTGACTCCTGCCAGGGCAAACCAGCTGGGCATCAGTGTCACCGACGGCGTTATCGTTACTCGTATGTCTCAGGGCGGGCCAGCCTACGAAGCAGGTATCCGCGTTGGAGATGTCGTTACAAAGCTGAATGACATTCCCACGCCAGACATGGCTGACTTTCTGAGCTTGCTCTGGACGTTTGATGTAGGCCAGGAAATCCAGGTGGAATATCTGCACCAAGGCGAGCCGGTCGTCACGGCTGTCCAGTTAGTAGCGCGCCCGCCAGGCACCTAATTTACGGCTTCACACCTGTGTGAATGGCGACCGTACCCAGTCCCAGCGACCTGAATCGGACGTCCTGCAAGCCGGCCCCTCCCATCAGTTCGGCAAGCTGATTGGCACTGAGAAAGCCTTCCACAGACTGGGGCAGGTAGGCGTACGCCTCGCGGTTGCCAGCCAACGCCGCGCCAAGCAGCGGAGTGGCATACCGAAAACACACGGGCAAGACTCTAGTTCGTAGTCCCCTACCCTCCAGCCTCACGATCTCAAGAATAACAACGCGTCCTCCCGGCTTAACCACTCTGACCATCTCTGCCAACGCTGCGGGAACGTCGATGAAGTTTCTTACGCC
>CAJWRP010000085.1 GCA_913046025.1 uncultured Chloroflexota bacterium | reverse complement strand
GCATCAGGAGGTCTTCGATGCCGTAATTGGCGGGCGTGATGCCGCAGTGCATGTGCTAGAACAGGCCTTTCGTGACAAGCGGGAGATACAGGGCTGGGAGCTGGACAAGGCTGCCCGCGACTATATATCCGATCTGGGATTCGGCGACTACTTCAACCATAGGCTGGGCCATAGCCTTGGTAGGGAAGTACATAGTAACGCCGTGAATTTGGACAGCTGGGAGACCTACGACACCCGGGTGTTAATGCCTGGAATAGCAGTCACCATAGAGCCAGGCATATACCTGCCGGGCGAGTTTGGCGTCCGCTCCGAGATCGACATCTTCATAGGCGAAGACTGCCCGCGGATCACGACATCTGTACAGCGTGAAGTCTTCCTGATCGAAGGCTAATTAATCAGGAAGATATCAATCGCGTTACGTTCCTTGCAGTAACTAATGCCTTGACGAGCCAGCTTCCTGGTTGACCGTTTTCGGCAGCCTTACAAATGCGAAGATTACTACGCTGGCTAGACTCACTACCGCGGCGAATATGAATGCATTGCTTGTTACCGAAGCATCCACGATGAGGCCTGCTAAGAACGGTGACAGCACCCCTATAAAGCTAGCGCCGTAGATCAGGGACACGACTGTTGACTGCGCCTCGCCTTCAGAGACATCCATTGCCGCCGCAATAAAAATCACGTGGAGCGAATAGAGGAAAGCCCCCATGGCCAGAACCGTAATCAGAAGTTGTGGTCCTGGTTCGGCAAACTTTAGGGCAACGTAAAGCAGTCCCAATGCCGTTAGGGTCGGGATTAGCACAACCTTACGCCCAAAGCGGTCAGACAGGTACCCCATGACTGGCTGGGCCGCTATTCCGACTAACTGCGCACCCGCCATGTATAGGGCGATCTCCCCAAGTGAGAATGACAGGTCCTCCAACAGGTACACCGGCAGAAACGCGATGACGGCGCTCTGTCCCATACTACGTAGTGCTGTCACCGCAACAAGAATGAGCATGGCGCGCTTCCGAAGCAATGCAAACAAAGAAGAGAAGTAGTCCCTTGCCGAACCTGTGTTGCTATTTATGGACGGTATGTTCCGCATCATCAGGAATATGACGACTGCTGATGCGAACGCGGGCACTATGCTAATTTGAAGCACCTCACGCCAGGTAAAAGCCACCAAATAGGTCAGCGTAAGCAGACTGCCTGTGAGTAGTGCGCCAGTAAGCACGGGGCCTATGACCTCGCCCACACTGCCGCCGGCGCCGTGAAGGGATATGGCCAGACCGCGCTTGTCAGGGAATTTGCGAGACAGGGATGCGATGGCTGGAGGGTGGAACAGCGATGGGCCTATCCCTACGAGCAGCATCACTGCGAATAAGTACCAGTAGCTGATTGCCCGCCCGAGCAAAAAATAAGAGCCTCCCATGAGGCCCAAGGATATGGCGAGCATCAACCCGGAGCGGTTAGCGAATCGGTCTCCCAGGTAGCCTGCCCACATGGTAGTAACGCCGCCGGTGATACGCCCCGCTGTGGACAGCGCACCGAACTGAGCTCCTGTAAGAGCTAAATCATCCTTTATGACGGGGAGCAGGATGACCTGCAATGCTGAATTGTATAAGTGTTTTACTGCGTGGCCTGCTACTACTGTAGCAGCCAGCTTGTTTCTCCCTTGTCTTACTTCCGGTGACACTTCGATTGACTGCACTAATGCCTGTGACCTCCACTAACTCCGCTCAGACGGCGATAATTATACCTCAATCGCTGAAGTTACACACGTGATTTAGTCTGCTGTGGTTTACCTATAAGTGAGGCAGGGTTCAGCGAAGGCACCAGCAAAAAGGGTTGGTTAAGTGGCTCTGCTCAAAGATTAGGCAAGGCACGAAAATAATGGACCTAATGTGGTGACAACATGTATCTGCATACGATGTTCGGATGGGTAAACTTCGGGGTGCTATGCTGGTTAAAGAATCAGGTGTCGTGACTCATTTTTTCGTGAAACGCGGCCTCGGGTGTTGCCGACTCTGTATCATTCCAATGGATGGCGTCAAGAGACGGGATAAAGAGGCTATCTACACCAAGATGCCCCTGGATGGGGTCCTGCAGCAAGCAGTTCTCAAGCGTCTCGAAAGTGAGTAGTTCATCGTTGCGCTCACACCGAAAACCAGAGTGCTAACGCCAGGCGGAAAACGACTCAAGATGAGAGGCATCCGTATATCTTCCGCAGATCACTCCATGGAATGTATGGTCCTGTCCAGACGATTCACCCGTAAGCGCTTGCTGCTGCCCGTCCATAGGGTAGTTGATTCAGTACGGGTGAGGTGGTGCTGGAAATGGAGCGTTCCCGCGTTAGTGGCATGCCAGCCTATCGTCAGGATGCGCATGTGTAGGCTGACCTACGGGAGCGTCTCACCAAATCGTCTACAGTGCCACAAAGCGAACTGCCTGGTGTCACTCTCAAGGCAGAAGAGGATACTATTGCTTTTCGGGGAAACGTGAAGAGTTGACACACAGTGGGAACCTTTAGGTACGAAACTCGCCAAGTCAGAGGCGCCTCTTCCCTGCTTCTGGAACTTAGCTTCGATGCTGAGATGGAGCTTGAGATAGCCGCTTCCCTTGCAGAACATACCAGACGGACCGTCGGACCGTTGGTTGCAGGTAAGTGGCATGCTGGGTCAGGTGAAACTGACGGGACATTTACCCGGCGAAGAAGTTAGTCCAGCAGCTAACTTGAAATTCGCCTTTCCGAATAGCTGGCAAACCTCACAGAAATGATGAAAACAAAAGGGGTGTACCGATATTTAGGTACGCCCCCTTTATTGAATGCTTTAGGGTCTAGAGGACGTGGTAGAGAATCAAGTGATCTCTAAGAACGTCGTTGGCGAAGTCATTATCCACATCCCTAAGAACTGAGTGGATGTGATTGGCCTCGTCCTGCCTGTTGTCGTACTCGATGATGAAATTGTCGGCATGGATGCGATAGTAGTGCTTGCTGTATCGTTCTGTGCCGCCACCCCATGCGAAGTGGAAGTTGCCAAGACCTTTTTCCTGTACTTGCCTCAGCTTGTCCGAGGCAACGTCCTCTCGGACACCGGCAATGTACTCGCTGATGATGGCCATCATCATTTCTTGCTGTGTGCCGCTCATCTTGGAGCCAGTCAGCCCTTCCTCTCGCTGGAAAACGGCCCTGGAGGCGTTGTACGTCAGGATGTCGAAAGGCGCCTCGTCGTAGATGATCGCCTTGGACTTCTGGCTGGAGTCAAAGCTCTGGATCAGTTCCAGACCAAGGTCTTCGCGGGTGCCAAGGATGCGCATTCCTTTCTGCGGGCCATCCCGGACCTCAGACGGATTCGCGCCGAAGAAGAACGGCGTTGTGGAGATAACATTGTCGCCCCAAAGGCTGTAGTGTAGAGAAACGTGGTGGCCCTCTGTGCGCCACGCCCAGGGATTTTCGTCGTCTGACGGGTCTCCGAAAATCGTGAAGTAGTAAAGCTCAGAATCGCGTCGGAAGCTAACGATGCCTGCCTTATCCTCTACGTCCTTCAGAATAGCTTCGTGCTCGATGATCTGCCTTGTCCGCTGGTAAGCTACAGGAGAGAGGCCGGACTCCAATATTGTGAAGGCGAGCTTGCGCTGGTTTTCATCCATATCCCGCAAGGCAAGGCCGTGCCTGTTCATTGGCGGGTAGTACCAGAAAATTCTCTCGCCGTCCATGTATTCGAAGGTCGCCTTGGCCTTCTGGTCGGCGGACAGGCTATCAAGCCATGCCGAGGCTGCTGCGCTCATCTGCGATACGGCCTGTGGATGGGCGTGTTCATTTCCGTTATGCGTGTGCTCTGCTGTCATTCATTGCTCCTTTTTCTAGACACTAATATGCACGTTAATTCCTTTGTTGGGGGTCAGTATACCATTCACATGAAGAATACTCAGCTTCCCTCACACCTACGCCTTAGTCAGCCTTTGGAACGACCTCACACTTGATGACACTTCTTCTCCGGCGTTCGTCATATTGGTAAAGGCTACCTCACCCACGTAGATGTTCTTGTGGGAGTCCAGGCAGATACCGTGCGGCGAGATGAACTGTCCGGCCTCCAGGCCGTAGCTGGTACCAAGTTGAGCTTGCACTTCACCCTTCAAATTGATGATGGAGACCCTTGGACCTATGTTCGGCACGTTGCGGTTTACGTTCATTCCCCAACCAATCTCTCCGACGTAAAGCAGCCCGGCGTCGTTATCTATGTACAGCGCGGAAGGTCGATGCACACTACCCCACTGGTCCAGGAACTTGCCCTTGTCGTCGAAAACCTGTATCCGGTGGTTCTCGCGGTCGGCCACGTACACCAGCCCTGCGTTGTCTGTGACGATGTTGTGGGCAATGCTGAACTGGCCTGGAAGGTTGCCAGGCTCTCCCCAAGAGAATAGTAGATTGCCGTCGGAGGAGTACTTGTGGATTCGCGAATTGCCGTAGCCGTCGGATACGTAGATGTCGCCGGTCTTGGGGTCGGTGGCCGTGTGTGTGCAGCGGTTGAACGGGTCCCCGCTGAACAGTGGCGCTGGTGTACCAGGTACGCCGATGGTCATCAGCACTTCGCCGTCCAGGGTGCACTGACGCACTGTGTGGTCGCCGTCGTCCGTAAGGTAAAGGGTGTTGTTTGGGCCTTTACTAATGCCGTGACCGCGTGTGAACACACCCTCGCCCCACGACTTGACGAAATTGCCCGAGCTATCGAACACCATAATTGGGTGGTCACCTCGGGTGAATAGGTAAACGTTGTCGTCGTCGTCCGCATAGACAGCGGGAACCTCACGCCAGCCGTCGCCGTAGTCATCCGGCACCGTCTCCCAGTTGACTTCGACGTTATATGAAAAAGCTCCAGAACCTAGAGTTACCATGTCATTCCCTCCGCGATTAGTCGCTATGATGTGCCGGGATTATACACCTGCCGCCGGGTTTACCAAAACATTCCGTAAGGCGGGCCCACGCCCAGAGTTGATGTCCTCGCAAGGGCAGTGTAAGCTTACGGAAATTCTAAACATAAGGTAGAGGAGGTCGCGAAATGCCAGACGCACAGGTTGAGGCCCTTTGGAAATGCACGGGCCACTTTGAGCCAATGGAGTCTATGGAGGACGCCAACCTCATCACCGGCTTCGGCATCGAGGGCGACCGCCACGCCACAGAGACTCCTGCCCGCAAGCACAGGCAGGTGCTGCTCATGGACGTTGAGACTCTAAAGGTATTTGGTCTGGAGCAGGGCCAGATTCGGGAGAACGTTACCATGTCCGGTATGGACGTCCACGCGCTGAAGCGGGGCCAGAAGCTGGCACTTGGCGACGATGTTGTGCTGGAAATTACGGGCTTCTGCGACCCATGCGCCTTCATCGACGGCATACGCGACGGCCTACGCGAGCAGATGATCGACCGCCGGGGCATGCTAACCCACGTGGTCCAGGGCGGCACCCTGCGTAAGGGCGACGCCATCAAGGTGATGGAGGGGGCCGGGGTTTAGTCCAAGGTCTCTAGGGGAGTCTCGTAGTGAGCTTCTCTTCGACACTTATGCCCGGTTATGTAAGCCGGGACGGCAAGATAATCATTCTAGCTCGTGCTGTGCGCGGCTTTTCGTAAAGCTATGTCGCAGTTTTGATGGCGCTTTATCTCAACCTGTTGGGATTCAGCGTTATCCAGTTAGGAGCGTTTCTTAGCATTGGTGTGGCTGGAGGTGCGGGTTTTGCCTTTGTCGTCGCATTGGTGTCCGAACGAGTGGGCAGGCGACGGCTGATTGTAATCTTCTCACTAATAGCTGCACCGGTAGGGCTGGCGCTGTTTTTCACCGACAACTTCTTTCTTCTGGTGTTCTTTGCCTTCGTTGGCAGTATGGGTGTAGACGGGCCAAGAGGTCCTCTTCAGCCGCTGGAGCAGGCGATACTACCGGACACAACACCGGATGAGAAGCGCACTGACCTCTTTGCAATTTATGGTATCGCAGGCAGGGTAGGCACAGCTTTGGATGCTCTGGCCGCCGGTCTGCCAGCCATTTATTTATCAGGATGCCTTCGGTCTAAATGAGATTGCCTCATAAAAGGTGGTGTTCACGGGATTCGCCTTTTTCCAGGTCGGAGTGGCGTTGATGTACCTTTGGATGCCACCTGCCGTGGAGGTTCTAGATAAGAAAAGGCAATGGGGCGGCAACCTTCTGAAGCTTTCCTCTCGCGGGTTCATCTTTACGCTGACTGCCCTGTTCAGCGTTGATTATTGGGGACGTAGCGCTCCGTGCAGTTAATCTCGCTTGTATGCGGCTAAAGGAAGGCCAGCATGGCAATGGGCACGCTCGCATTCTTAGCTAAGCCTTGCTCGTAGCCCTTTTGCCCACTATACAAATCTAACGGCGGCCGCCTACGATCCGCAGAATGAACAGGAATAGGTTGATGAATGACAGGTACAGGCCAAGCGCGCCCATGACGCCTATACGACTCACCGCCTGAGTATCGCCGCTCTGCAGCGCTTCGATGGTCAGGGTCTTGATCCTTTTGGTCTGGTAAAGCGTTAAGCCCATGAAGATCAGCACGCCTGCGTAAGAGATTATCCACTCCATGGCTTCGCTCTGCATGAACCAGTTGGCGACCGATGCGATTATCAGGCCGAACAGGGCAGCCATAAGCATGGGGCCCATCTTTGTGAGGTCCTTCTTGGTTGTCAGGCCGACTATTGATAGCCCTGCGAAGGTACCGGAAGTTACGCCGAAGGCAATGCCTACTGTACCCAGGTCGTAGCTGATCAGTATGACGGACAGCATCACGCCCATCAGGGCGGCATAAACAAAGAATAGCCCCAAAGCGGTCATAGGGGATATTTTGTTTATCATGGCGGAAATGCCTATTACCAACCCAAACTGGCCTATTATGATTCCCCAAAACAGTATTGGAGTGCTGGTTAAAGTGAACATGACCTCGTCGGAGCTAGCCACGCCTGTAGCCACAATGGCCGTGATAAGCAGGCCACCAGTCATCCACATGTACACTCGCGCCATGGCGTCAATGAAGGTATTTACTAAAGCCTCATTGGCTGCAAGTGACGAGTACTGATTGGACATGCGGGACCTCCTTATCGATAGACCTTTGTGAAGGCGTCATCGTAAACGACTGGTATGGAACACCTGGCTAATACAGATCGACTTGAAGGTTACACATTGAATTATAACAGAGGCTAATTTTAATGTGTCGTCAATTTTGTTCACACAGCAGGGGACAAAAGGGCGAGTTGTTAGTATCTCATGGGTTTTCAGTGAATTATGCAGGTGATGTGCAAGTCCGATGCTGATGGCTTAATCTGACGTCGTCCCATTGCGGGTTACGTCCAGCGACATAGCTTTGCCTGGATTCGGACTGCCTGAGGTCTCGCCAATGGGAATGATCTCGGCGTGCAAGCTGTCAGGCTTCAGCTCTAGCAGCGCCACAGTGCCCAGGCGCAGCTCCTTGTGCTGAGGGAAGGTGATGCTTCCACTGTTCAGCAGCACAACACCTTCTCTGTGCTCCAACCGCTCCTGGTGGGAATGGCCCGCAACCATAATGTCCACTGGAGAAGGGAACATCTTCTGTAGATCGGACATGGGTCTGTGTTCGCCCTCCAGGCTGTGGATCATGCCTATCTTCCATCCCTCGATTTCGAGCATCTGAACCATCTTGGTTCGCGGGTCCTCGTAGACGTCGTTGTTGCCGTCGGCGCAGATTACAGGGGCAAACCGCTCGCACCAGTCCAGTACTCGTGTTGCAATAAGGTCGCCGCCATGCAGGATCA
>CAJWRP010000084.1 GCA_913046025.1 uncultured Chloroflexota bacterium | reverse complement strand
TTGGTGCGGGCTAGAAACATCTCGTTCTGAGACAGAAGACTGTCGCACTCCTCGATGCCCTTTTTGAGATCCTCAAGTAGTTCCTTCATGCGCGCAGCGAAGTCGTCCGGCAATTCCTCTTTGACGCCGCCTACCCTGAAGTAGTTATGCATCATTCGGGCCCCGGTGACGTTTTCGAAAAGAGCCTGAATTCTTTCTCGCTCTCGGAAGCCATACAGAACAGGAGTCATGGCGCCAACATCAAGCCCATAGACACCATAAAAGAGCATGTGGCTGGCAATACGGTTCAGCTCACAGAGAATAACACGAATATAGTTGGCCCGGTCCGGGACCTCTATCGACATAAGTTTCTCTACTGCAAGAACGAAAGCCAACTCGCTGTTGAGATTGCCAACATAGTCCATTCTGTCAAACAGAGTGATGATCTGGCTGTATAGCTCGCCTTCACACAGCTTCTCTGAACCACGATGGAGGTAGCCAATGTGAGGCTCCGCCTTGACTATGCGCTCGCCATCAACCCAGATAACGATGCGAAAAACACCGTGGGTGCTGGGATGCTGCGGCCCCATGTTAATCATGAGGTCGATGGCGTTCCCGGTCCTGTTTTGTTCCTGAATTTGCATGATTGGTTGATAGTTCCAAGTTGTTGTTTCTTAGTTCTTAGGAACCTTTCTAAAGGTAGTTCCAAGTCCAGCTAGGTTATCCACTAAGGACTATTTGGTAACAACTAATCACTGGTCTACCACTCCTCGTAATCGTGAAATGGAAAACTCTTGAGGCCAGGGTGCCCTTCGAAACCCTCATAAAGCAGCAATGGAGTTAGGTTCGGGTGCCCTTCGAAGACGACCCCAAACAGGTCGTGGCCCTCTCGCTCAAACCAGTCCGCACCGCGCCAAACTGGGTACACAGACGGCACATATGGCTCATCTGGCGAAACGTCGGTTTTTACAACAAACTTATGTCTCTTGGTCAACGACAGCAGGTGGTAGCTGACTTCCAGCTTCTCCACATAGTCGACCACAGACAGCGACCTGAGGTAATTGCACAACAGCCGTGGGTCTTCCTTGGCCAGCTTGCACACCGCAGGCACGTCTTTGGGCTTGACGGTCAGTGTCACCTCGTCTACTTTGGCGCCGATTTCAATGTCGAAATCCGCAAAGACCTCGCCAAGAATGCCGGACAGCGCCTCACTGACTGAGCTGAGGGCAACCGGCGCTTCAGGGACTTCGGGCTCATGCCTAACTCGCCTGGGCGGGTTATTCGGAGGTGTCGTCATTAGGTACTTCTGGAAGTGGTGCCAATACTTCCTCTGAAAGAGTAACGCCACGGTTCTTGGCGTCCTGCTTTATCTTTTCCTGGAGCTGCAACAGTCCGTATATAAGGGCCTCCGGACGAGGCGGGCATCCAGGCACATAAACGTCCACAGGTATCAGGTGGTCCACTCCCATTACGACAGAGTAGGAGCGGTAATACGGCCCACCATTGGTGGCACAACTACCCATAGCGATTACCCATTTAGGATCTGGCATCTGCTCATACAGTAGCTTGATTGGGTCGGCCATCTTCTTTACCACAGTGCCAGCCACGATCATCACATCCGCTTGCCGCGGAGAAGGCCAGGTCACGATACCAAAGCGGTCCACGTCGTGGTGCGACATGTGGGCCCCAATCATCTCGATTGCGCAACATGCCAGTCCGAAAGAAAGCGTCCATAGCGACGACTTTCGCGCTAGAGCGAAAAGCTCGTCGGACTTGGCAGTAAGAGCATTGGGCAACACCTTTTGCAGCACACTATCTGCAGGAGTGTTTCCTTGACCGGGCTCGTACCCCAGCCCAAGAGGCCTAGGCTTTATCTCCACTGAAGCACGCCCTTTCTCCACCCGTAAAATACGCCAAAGAGCAGGATGCCGATAAACACCAGCATTTCGTAGAACACAGCCGGTATAGTGTCCAGGAATACTATTGCCCATGGGAACAAGAACACGGCTTCAACGTCGAAGATCAGGAAGAGTATTGCGAAAACGTAGTAACGAATGTTGATCTGAGACCAGCGATAGGGACCAGGCTCGATACCGCACTCGTAAGGGAGGTCCTTCATCGCTGAAGGGCGTTTGGGGGCGATCAGGAAAGAGGTAGCGAACATACCTAATATCCCTGCAGCTCCGACACCAGCCACTACGAGCACAGCCGTCCAGTTTACTACGAAATCTTCGGGCACATTGATACTCCCGCTATAGTTCCAGTCCAATTAAGTTTAGCATCGGGCATTTGAAATTTGCAAACAATCTTAGACCCGCTTTAGGCCTAATTACAGTGGCCAATGACCTGTTAAAAACACCCTCAAACGAAGCCTTTTACCAGTCACGGTCAGCTAATTAGGGATTGCCAACAGCCGGACCCCATACAAAATCTGCCTCATTAACGTTATTTGTCTCGTTAATCTCTAGAACCTGATTGAGTGGATCGATTTCTATGGTTATACGATGTCCTCTTTAACTTATATAGACAGCTTTATGCAGACCTCCCCAATTTACCGTCAATGCGCTTTCAGTTACCCCATTTCCATGCAAATATTCGATGTTTACAAGAACTTCATCATAATACATGCAGACGGGAATAATCGTACCCACAGATAGGATGGTTTCTCCTAAGTTTCTGAACCCGTAACTAATGTACGTCTGCAAATTAACGCTGAGATCACCATTAGTTGTATCGCCAATTATTGTACTAGCAACTTCTGCTACAGGCCATCCTTTACAGGCAGCAGGTGCTAGGTCAGAATACTTAGGGACACTGATGGTAGCCTGCTGCATGCAGGCTCTAGCCACTTAAATATATACTCAAAACTGTTGTCACTTTCATTTGTTTCCAAGAATAAATTTATGGTATCAACAATTAATTTGAAGATGTGAAGGCCTGAGTAAGGCCTGATCAAGCTCCCAATGTCACTCCAATTATCTACAAAATAATTGCCGTTTCTAGACACTACCCTCTCACTAGTCCAACGCTCGATAACAACAACACCATCCATCATCAGGTCAACGAAGAAGGTCTGATTGATAGCGGGCCTAGATTCGTCACGGTCCAGCTAATGAACGTGTCTTCGCCACCAGAGACCTCTGTGTTGAGATCAAGCTTGCGCGCGTCGTCGGTTCGAGTGCTCGTCACAATGATTGCTGCGTCACACCTTCTCGGAGCGAACAGTACAAGATTGCCCGTGGGCTGCCTTACCGGAGTAGGTACCAGCGTAGGGATCGCGGTGGGAGTCAGCGTAGGCTTAGACGTGAACGTTAGTGATGCCGTGGCGGTTGGAAGTGGCACGGGCATGGCCGTGTTTGCCAGTGTGAGTGTTGATGTGGGAACCATGACGGCAGTAGCAGTCGACGTATGAGCGATGGTAGGCGGCGGCGTGGGAGTGGAAGACGGGGCCTTAGTAGAGGTTGGTATAGCCACTGAGATGGCAGTCGCTTAGAATGTAGGAATAGCCGTCGATGTTGAAATTGGCTGAGATACGACGCTGTCCGGCGTCTGAAGGACCCCTGCGCCAGGCGGCGTAGCTGTTACACAGCCGACAAAAGCGATAAATAGAAGACAGTAGACCAGCAGCCCTGAGAGACCTCAACAAGACGCCCTTGTGCGCCCACGATATGCTTGTCATACGATGCGGCACTACCTCAAACTCATCAATGCTCGACGCCTGAAAAGAATCTCGCCAGCTCGTCTCTATCAAAGGCTGGCCATTCACCCTCGCCCTGCGATGTCACCAGCTTCAGCCCCTGGTCGGCTGGCGTCAGTCGACCTATCTCGAACGCCGGGATGCTGAGTCTAGCCAGCGCATCGATCAGCTGGGGTACATCCTCTGGTGAGACCGTCGCCAAAAGTGCTCCCGAGGCTATTAATCCCAGCGGGTCTAGCCCTAGCGCTCCGCATATGGCCCGACACTCCGGCAAAACGCGTATCCTATCCAATTCTACTCGCATTCCAGCACCAGCGCCGGTAGCCAGTTCCAGCAACCCTGTAGCAAGGCCGCCTTCCGTGGGGTCGTGCATGGCGTGCACATCCACCGCCTTGCAAGCGATTTCCGCCGCCTCCGAGACGCTAATACCCGGATCAAAAAGCAGGTCCTTGGCTCTATCGATGACATCTACTGCCACTCCAGCTCCTAACAACTGCTCTGTGGCCTCCCGAGCCAGCAGGGCTGTGCCCTCAATGGATATGCCTTGGGTCAGGATGATGCTGTCGCCGACCCGCGCTCCCGATGTCATCACCACTCGGTCCTTGGCGACCTCACCCAGCATGCATCCAATGGCTATGGGACGCGGTAGGTCGTACGTGACCTCGGTATGGCCGCCAACCAGTGTTATGTTCCTGGCCTTGCAAGCCTCCAGTAGCTGCTCGAATATGTCACTGACTTCGGCTTCGGATATGCCCTCAGGCAGCAGCAGGGTCACCATGACCCACTTCGGCGTAGCGCCCATGACGGCCAAGTCGTTGCAGTTGACCTGCACCAGGTACCAGCCGATCAAATCGGATGCGAAGGTAATAGGATCTGTCTTGGCAACCAGATAGCGATCACCGAAATCGATAAGCGCGCCATCTTCGCCGGGCTTAGCGCCCAGGAAAACTCGCGGGTCATCGATTTCGATCTTGCCCAGAAGCTCTGAAAGAAACCTCAGTGGCAACTTTCCTGCCTGCATTTTTATACGTCCCGATAAACCGTAATTATGCGATATAGAGAACAGGCCGGGGCCTACGTTATTCGCAAAGTTCAGGGCTCCGCGACGTCTAACCAGACCTGATCTTCTCTGAATGCTATCATAGGAAAATCATGATCACAGCGGTATTTTTCGACCTTTACAACACACTGGCCGGGTTCCGGCCGTCCCGATACGAGATACAGTCAGAAGCTTTGGCCGATTTCGGTCTGCAGGTTACTCCAGAAGGCATAATTCGTGGCTATCATCTAGCGGACGGGTTCATGTCGGCACAGAACGCTACCAAACCCATGCGAAGCCTCAGTCACACCGAACGAGACGCTTTCTTTGCGGAGTACGAGCGGCTGGTGCTTAGCGGATCGGGTGTGGAGGTCGATCCAGCACTGGCCGGTGAGATATGGAAGCGCATACGTAAGGTGGAGTACGGACTGGCAGTATTCGAAGACTCGATTCCAACGCTACAGCGTCTGCGAGAACAGGGCCTAACGATAGGTCTAATTAGCAACATTCACCAGGACGGCGACGAGCTGGCAGACAGCCTTGGGCTTCTGAATCACCTAGATTTCACGGTTACATCCATGGAGGTTGGGGCAGAAAAGCCAAAACCGCCCATTTTCCACAAGGCGTTGGAAAAAGCCAACGCCGCCCCCGAAGAAGCGGTACACGTAGGTGACCAGTTGACGTCGGACATTGATGGGGCTGTTGGAGTTGGGATACGACCAGTACTTCTGGACCGTGACGGCAATCATATTGGCTACAACGACTACCCACGGATCGAGACGCTCAACGAACTATCGCAGGTGCTTAAGGGACTTTCTTAAGCAGACTTAGACGGACACCTTTTCGGCAAGCCAGTTTTCCGTTCGCAATCCGGGCATTCCCGGAAAACGCAAGGTCTAGCTTGTGATTAGCGTCAGGCCATGATTCAGGGCTATGGCCGCAATTCGCGTATCGGTATCGCTGACGGTGAGATTCACTCGTTGCAAATACACTTTCAAAATACCGTAGCGGTGTGCCGCAGCCGTATCGAAGTCTAGAATGTTCAAGTTGAGTATCATCCTGTCTTCCGGGTCGCTCAGCAGGTTTTCAGTTACGTCACCCTGCTTGTAAGCTCCGTAGACCATCTCGCCGAAGCTCACACTGGAAGTGAACTGATCGTCGGAGGCCACCATGGCCAGCCGGCCCACCAATAATGTTGAGGGTGCGCTGGACACTGAGGTTTTGCAAAACCTCAGTGTCCAGCGGTCTAACTAACGGAAGTTTACGCCAATTTAGAAATGTCGTTGCAACGCAAAAGACTACTTCACGGCGGCCATACCAGCGGTGGCCATCTGATCCATGAAGTCCGATAGCTTTTGGACTCCTTCAAGCAATGGCTTCTCCCACTCGCCATCCAAACTGTCCAAGGCCAGACGAATCTGGTTATTGCCAACCTCGTAGTTCCGACCCAGCGTACGCTCCATGGCCCGACGAGCCCCTCCGATGTCGCCAGCAAAGCGCAATACAATTCTGTCGCGGTCCCTGTTAATAGATTCGATATGAGCGTTTCTAGCCAGTATTTTGAGCTTAAGGACGTACATCAGATTCTCAGCCTGCCACGGCACCGCGCCAAACCGGTCCCGCAGCTCATCCTCCATATCGTCAACCTGTTCAGGCGACTTTAGCTGCACAAGCCGTTGGTAAATGCCCAGCCGCGTCGACAGGTCGTCGATGTAGTCTTCGGGAACACTGGCAGGTATGCCTAGCTCAACAACCACGCCGTACTCCGGCTCCTGAGTGGTGGACGATGATCCAGGTAGGCCACCTTCAGGCAGTAGTCCCGAATAGTCGATGCCCTCTTCTCCTGGTTGGCCGGGGATCTGGCCGTTCTCACGCATGGCCCGCAGCTCTTCCACAGCGTTAGACAACAACCGCGTATACAGATCGAACCCCACCGCATGGATGTGGCCGCTCTGCTCCGAGCCCAGTATGTTGCCAGCGCCGCGAATCTCCAGGTCCTTCATAGCGATGCGGAAGCCCGCGCCTAGCTCTGTGGCAGCCAACATGGCCTTCAGCCGCTTCTCCGCAGGCTCTGTGAGGCCCTTGGCCGGGGGTATTAGCAAGTAGGAGTAGGCCCGACGTGCGCTACGACCTACCCTGCCTCTAAGTTGATAAAGCTGAGACAGTCCAAAAGAGTCGGCCCTGTTGATTATCAGAGTATTGACGTTGGGGATGTCCAACCCCGACTCGATGATGGTCGTGCACACCAGAACGTCCATCTTGCCCTCAGCGAAGTCCAGCATGGCGCTCTCAAGCTCGCTCTCGCCCATCTGGCCATGAGCGATACCAAACTTGGCCTCAGGCACCAGATTGTTGATGTACTTGGCCATGTAGTCGATGTTGTGCACGCGATTGTGCAAAAAGTAGACCTGCCCTTGCCGGTCCAGCTCTCTCAGAATCGCCTCCCGTATCAGGTCGTCACTGAACTCAGAGACGTAGGTCTTGATGGGCAGACGCTCTTCCGGAGGCGTCTCGATGGTGCTCATATCGCGTACGCCCGCCATGGACATGTGTAGGGTACGCGGGATCGGCGTGGCCGTCAGCGTGAGGACGTCCACCTCCTGACGCATCTGCTTGAGACGCTCCTTGTGGGCCACACCAAAGCGCTGCTCCTCGTCTACTACTACCAGTCCCAGGTCTTTGAATTTGACGTCTTTCTGGATGAGTCGATGGGTGCCAATGCAGATGTCTACCGTGCCCGCGGCTAACCCGTCGATGACCTCTCGCTGCTCTTTGTCGGTACGGAATCGACTGAGCACCTCGACCTTGCATGGATATGCGGAGAGTCTCTGGGAGAAGGTCATGTAATGCTGTTGAGCGAGAACCGTGGTCGGCACCAGCACTGCCACCTGCTTGCCGTCCATGACGGCCTTGAAGGCGGCCCGCAGCGCAATCTCCGTCTTGCCGTAACCCACGTCTCCGCACACCAGGCGGTCCATGGGCTTGGTGGTCTCCATATCGCCCTTGACCTCGGCCAGGGTCGAAAGCTGGTCCACGGTCTCCTCGAAGGGGAACGACTCCTCCAGCTCGTTTTGCCAAACGCTGTCTGGCTGAAAGGCATGGCCCTTCA
>CAJWRP010000083.1 GCA_913046025.1 uncultured Chloroflexota bacterium | reverse complement strand
TTTTTTTTATTTTTTATTTTACAAGTGAGGAGAGTTGGCAGGAGCTCATTCAGCAGACGATTACCGATTTCGGCAGACTGGACGTCCTAGTGAACAACGCGGGGCTCAGTAGCTGCTTGGTTTCAGATCCTCTGGACACCGATGGCTGGCATCGCATCATGGACGTTAACGCTACAGGTGTATTCTTGGGATGCAAGTACGCCGTTCAGGAGATGCTTAAGTCCTGTGGAGGCTCCATCGTAAACATATCCTCCATAATGGGGTTTGTAGGTGGCGAAGGCGGTCACCCGGCCTACCATGCTTCAAAAGGTGCAGTGCGCATCTTCACAAAGGCCATGGCCGTCAAGTATGGTCCTCAGGGCATTCGAGTTAACTCGGTACACCCGGGCTTCATGCCACCTATGCAGTCATCTTGGCGGGCGGATCCGGACATACGAGAGCAGTTGGTTGCCCTGACTCCCCTACGACGGACCGGCGAAACCATAGAAGTAGCCAACGGCGTGCTGTTTCTGGCGTCGGATGACGCTTCCTTCATTACGGGCACAGAGTTAGTTATCGACGGCGGCTACATAGCTAGGTAGTGCAATCTGAGATGGCCCCAAGGCTCCCACCAACACTGCTTCTGCACGGTGGTATGCTTTTATTAAGCTTGGGCAATGGCGCAAATTTGAAACCGGAGAAATACAAAAAACATGCACGGGCTATCGGGGATATCCCGTTACGTTACCATTGATGGAATAGATATTCACTACGTCGAAGCAGGACAGGGTTCTTCTGATCTTCTTTATCATGAGCTGGCTGCGTCGGCATTCACCAGGCAGGACAACATAACCGCGCTTTCTCAGCATTACAGGGTATTCGTCTTTGATCTCCTCGGTCACGGCGATTCCGACAATCCGGATGTGGATTATTCCCCCGGGACGTCGCCGATATCATGTGCAAGGCCGTCGTCCAACTGGGCGTCAGTAACGCCGCAGTAATAGGCGGCTCCGCTGGCGGTGCGCTGGCCCTTATGGTGGCCATCAGGTATTCCAAATTGGTTTCCAACCTTGTACTGGTCGGCAGCTCTGAGTTGGGAAAAGAGGTGCCACCATTTATCAAGTTCCTGTCTGTCCCTATTGGTGGGAACGTTCTTCAGTCGCATAGTCTCGGCGGCAATGAGCTGATGCTTTAGCGCGTGTTTCTTAATCGCTCGCTGGTTAGCCAGGACCTGGTGGTCGAGATGCGCCGCACCCGTAGCCTTCTTGGGTCAAAAGAGGCAGTTGTGGGGACCCAACGCCAGACCGTGACCTTTATCTGGTGTTCGCGACGAGTTCGTGCTTGTGGACCGGCTTAGAGGCCTTGTCATGCCCATCATGCTAGTGTGAGGAGAGCAGGATAGGATTCCCCCGGTCTTCCACGCATATCGCGCATCGGAGTTGACGCCTGCCACCAGGCTGAAGGTGTTCAGCCAAAGCGGCCACTGGCCTCACGTGGGTAGAGCCGCGACTTTAATATGCTGTCTCTGGATTTCTTATCAAGTAGCGAATTCAGGAATTCTTAAGAGGTGTATCTAGTCTCGTGTCGGCGACCCTTTGAACCCGTCTCCGAAGCCAGCCTCATGCGCTGCCCACGCACCTGCTACCCTGCCGCTGAACAGTGACGGACCTAGCATGGTGCCTTCAAGACCGTTTTTGCCGTTGATGTGGCCTCCCGCCATTCCGGCCAGTTCTCCCGCCGCGTAAACGCCTGAGATCACCTCGAAGTGCTTATCGATAATGCGACAGTGAAAGTCCGTGCGTACCCCGCCGAAGTTCTTCCTGGCTAGCGGAAAGTAGTTGAAGGCATGATAAGGAGGTTGCCCAAGCATCTTCTTATTGCTCAAATTCTTGCCATGGTCGGGGTCCTCTTCCAGTCCTCCATCGATGAAGCCGTTGTAACGGTTAATGGTTTCGACGAAGGCCCGCTGTGGCACGCCAATTTTGTCGGCCAACTCTTCCAGAGTGTCCGCGTGCTTGATATTGGGCGACTCCTTCATCAACTCCTCCACCTTCGCCGGATCCTTGGTAGAAGTGCCGGGCTGGTAATAATAAGGATCACTGACAGTTACACCGTCCGTCATGGAGTCGTCAATTATCGACCAGCAGCTTGGTGGGTTCTGCGACATCACTGCAGGCGCGCCTGAATTACCTCCAGTCAAATCTTCATTGTGGAATCGCTCACCTTGCATGTTTACCCAGACCGCATGGGGCATGCCACGCACAGCCAGGCCTCGTTTGTTCCGTTCGTCGCGGTGGTCGGGTATTGAGAATACGTAAAACCAGATGTCGTTCATATGAGTTAACGTGCCGCCCAATTGGGTAACCATTGCATGGCCGTCGCCGGTATCCCCTACGTGGGTACCCTCCAAGATGCGGAAGTCCTTGAGGTCTGGCCGGGTCTCTTTTACCATCTCAACATTTGAGTTGAAGCCTCCGCTGGCCATGACGATGGAATTGGCCATGTAATCCGTACTCTTTCCAGTTTCAAGATTTTCCGTACGGACCCCTGTCACTTTGCCATCTTCAACTAGTAACTCCCGTGCTGCTGTGGAGGTTATCCACTGGTCGACACCTTGCGCCACAGCGGTTGCATGGAGGGCATACCAGATACCCGCTCCTCCGCCAACTGGATGATGCCAGCGTGGCACCGTATTGCCTTCGTTATGATTCAAGAAGTCCCAATCCACACCACGCTTTGATGCCCATTCAAAAAGCTCCTTATTTGTGTTCTCCAGGTAGAACCTCGCCCACTCCTCATCGGCAGAGCCTTCTCCAAACTTCACCCAGTCATCAAAAGCTAGGTCCACGCTGTCTTCGATCCCCTTTTCGGTCTGAAGTGAAGTCCCAACCAGGCAGCACCCACCTCCAGAAATAGCAGCGGCGCCACCTAAAAAGCCGGACTTTTCTATGACTATTACTTCTGCTCCTGCCTCTCTAGCCTCGATAGCCGCAGTGACTCCTGCTGCCCCTGATCCGATAATCAACACTTCAGTAATTACAACCTGATCTGCTCCCAATTCCGGTCCTCCTCGAATTCATGCTTCGATCGATACTTTGCCCCGTGCCATCAACCAGTTGCTCATCGAGTCGTCGATACTTTCGAATCTGCGCTGGTCAAAGGGATCATGCCGTGCCAAGGGTAGCACTGCTGTCAACTGGTGGCACCCCGAAGGATCCGGGCAGCGAGGTGAAAATCACGGTTCTATCATGCCGCCTACGCAACTGCCGTGATATCCTTGAGTTTAGCGGCTGGACAGGCGTGAACTTTGGAGCGATCCTCAAGACATGCTACGTCGGACAGATCGAAGGCAGGTTTTCGACACTGGAGGAGGGCCTCGAGTACGTGAGAACCGGAAATTTTAATATGGCCCACTGAGATCAAACGCTTAATAGTCTCTGATATATTGAGGCTTGTTTCGGCAGCCGTGTAATTGGATTTTGTTGTTGTATTCTTAGATCCAACCATCAAACCGACATATTAATATGTTGAAGAAAGCGAGGATGCCTGATGTACGGAACTATTTTTCGAATGAGACCTGCGGCTGGGAAAGAACAGGATGTCATTGATGTATTTAAAAAATGGGAAAGCGAGCGCAAGCCCAATGTGAAGGGTGTCGTGGGGGGCTATATAATGAAGCCCGACGCAGACAACGGGGAGCTTATCGGCGTAGCCGTGTTTGAATCCAAAGAGGCCTACATTGCCAACGGAAACGACCCTGGACAAAACGACTGGTTTATGAAACTCAGGGGATTCTTGCAGTCTGACCCATCGTGGGAAGACGGAGAATATTTAATCGGGTAACGGCGTTGCAAGACTCAGGTGAGCGCCATGCTTCTTATGGTCGTTCTAGACCATTGAGGCGATTTCTGGTGTCCATTCTGAAGTTCGGCAAAAATGCCGACAGCCCTATTTAATATCCGGCCATACAACAGGAAAGTACTGCTGGACTAAACTTGCGGGGAGAGATGTCTAAATTACCAGAGAACTCCCGACTGAAAATAACCGACGTAAAGACCATTCGCCTTCGAGTTGTCGAATCCGTTGGGGAGATCAAGCCCGCCTGGGATCCCAGAGTCTGGAGGCCTCAGGTGGGCGGCGGCTCCTTCGTTGAGGTCCACACTGACCAGGGTCTGACAGGAATAGGTCCCGCCGTGGATGCCAGTCTGATCTCGGCTGTTAAAGAGCACCTTCTTGGCAAAGACCCCTTCGATATCGAGAGCCACACTCACGTCTTGCGCTATTTTGCCTGGGGTGCGGCCTATCAAGGCACGGCAGGCATAGATATCGCTCTGTGGGACATTATCGGCAAGGCCACTGGCCAACCGCTTTATAAGCTCTGGGGCGGCGGCAAAGATAAGGTCGTTCCGTACGCCAGCATGATACAACTGTCGACGCCTGAGGAGCGTGCTGAGATGGCCACCTGCCTCATGGAGGAGGGTTGGAAGGCCATTAAGGTACGCATTCACCATGACACGCTGGCCGAAGATGTGCGCACAGTAGAGATGGTGCGTGACGCTGTCGGTGACAACATGAGCATCATGGTAGACGGCAACCAGGCCGAGTCCAACGGCACCTGGCAGCCTGGAATACAGTGGGACTATCGGCGGGCGGCTGATACGGCCAATGCTTTGCAGGACCTGGGTTGCTACTGGCTGGAGGAACCCCTTCTTGGTTTCCAGTTCGACAAGATCGCCAAGCTCAAGTCGTCTCTGCATATGCCCATTGCGGGCGGCGAGGGCCTGCCGGGCATGCACGACTTCTTCTGGGCGTGCCAGCAGGATGTCTACGACATTCTGCAGCCGGAAGTGTTGGTTCTACATGGCCTCACAGCCATGCGCAAAATCGGCCTCCTGGCCGAGCTCTACGGCAAGCAGATCGTGCCTCACAATGGCGGTCGCGACCTGGGCATAATTGCCCACATGCACCTGGTAGCTTCGTGGCGCCACTCGCCGTTTCTTGAGATCCTGCATGACCCGCCTATTGGCGACTATAGGCACGGCTTCTCCGTATTGCGAGACTACCCGAACGTGGATAGCGATGGATTTATGGCGATGCCCCAGGGGCCAGGACTGGGTGTTGAGATTGACCCCAACCTGATTGATGGTTAGCATTCCCTATACTGGAGTGACGGCGAAAGCGAATAAGGGGGTACTATGGAATTCTTGATTGAATATAGGGTAAAGACTGACAGCGCCGCCGCCGCCAAAATTCTCCGAGAAACCTTCCTTGCGGCCCTGAACCAAATCCCTGGCCCCGAGATGTTGTACAGTTCGCTGGCAAAGCCAGACAGCGTGTCTTTCGCTCACCGGGGCAGGTTTGCGGATCAAGAGGCACTGACGTGGTTCCAGTCTACGGACTACTTTAAGGCATTTTCCTTCGCTCTTCCAGGTCTATGTGAGGAAGGACCCCAAGCGACTCAATTGACAGAGGTTCTTACGACGCAGGGATAAGTCGGAACATCGCTTGTCTCGGGGTTGTGCAGTCCTGGCAGGAGTTTCTAGAGCAGAGGACCTACCAAAAGAGAACAAGTATTTAGGAGAACACATTGGCTATTGTAAGGCTATACACTGGGGATGACGGCCAGTCGCACTTCGAAGAGCTGACACTGGATTCCCATCCTGACCTGACCTCAATGCACGATGCGAAAAGCGTGATGTTCCGGCTGTTTGAGGGGGGCTACTTCAGCGACTGGCACCACGCGCCTCAAAAGCAGTACGTTGTTACGCTCTCTGGCGAGATGGAAATCATCGTAGGGGATGGCACGAAGCGTCGCTTCGTAACTGGCGATGTGCTGGTGGCGGAAGATACCACGGGTCAGGGCCACACCACGGCGGTAGTAGGCGGTGGGCCACGCCTGTCCATGACGGTGCCTTTGGCTGACTGACTGACAGTAGACTTTCCCAGCTTCGCCCCAAGGAGCGTCTATAGCTACCCGTATATCAGGAGGACTAACTTGCCCATCGAGAAGAATTCACCCGAACTAGATCGCATCGTCTCATCCGACGCCGAGGTCGAGCAGCTAGCCAGCGGTATGGCCAGCGATAGGTGGCCCGCAGAAGGACCGCTTTGGTGGAAAGAGGGCGGATACCTGCTTTTCAGCGATATCGGACAGGACCGGCGGATGAAGTGGTCACCTGACGAAGGCACCACAGTATTTCAGGAGGGCACGAATCAGGCGAACGGCCTAACGAGAGACTTACAGGGTCGTCTGATTGCCTGTGAGCATGGCGCCCGCAGAGTGACGAGACAGGAGCTGGACGGCAGTATTACGGCTGTTGCTACTAATCATCGAGGTTCGCGGTTCAACAGGCCCAATGACGCAGTGGTAAAGTCCGACGGCTGCATCTACTTTTCGGACCCTGGTGCTCCAGACCCCGACGTAGACCTGGACTTCTCTGGTGTCTATCGAGTCACACCGGACCTTGGCACACAGACGCTCCTTATCGGCGACTTCATAGTGCCAAACGGTCTGGCTTTCACGCCGGACGAGAGCATTCTGTATATCAACGACACTCGTCGAGGCCACATTCGAGCCTTCGATATGCAGCCCAACGGCATGCTGGCTCTGGCGTCGGGCCGCGTGTTCTGCGACCTGACTGGAGACCGCCCAGGCGTTCCCGACGGTATGAAGGTGGATGTGGAAGGTAATGTGTATTGCGGCGGCTCCGGAGGAATCTGGGTGATGGACCCATCAGGTAAGCATCTTGGAACTATTGTCCATGGTGAGGACACCACGACAAACGTTGCCTTTGGCGGCGATGACTGGACTACGCTGTTCTACACGACGTGGCGAACAATGGGTCGCATCCAGGTAAATATTCCAGGTATTCCCGTGCCAGTCTCCGGATAAAGCATCTTTCGAGAACTAAATGAAACGGCCCTCCTGGAGATGACTGATCGGGAGGGCCGTTTTGCGCTCTCGCTTCGCGTAGACTAATGAAGACTGAAGGGGCCCGAGCCAAAATAGATGATAAGAAAGCACGCACCGACCAGTGCCATGTTCTTTTCGAAGTCGCGCCTCTCAGCGCCAGCTTGCTGGGGGTCTTCCACATCCCAGAAGTGGTGTCGCAATACTGAGGCAGGGACAAGGAAAGCGATAAGGGCGATCGCTCCAACCCAAGAGTAAAAGCCAAAGGCAATGCTCAGGCCGCTGACAATCATTACCGGCGCCGTGGCTATGAAAGAGAACTTGGGGAATGGGACCCCGTGCTCCCCCGCATTCGCCGCACCTTTCTCCAGCCCCATTAAATTAAGAATAGCCGCATTTACCCAGTAGAGGCCGAATATTATCCGGCCTACCAGCAGTACGATTTCCATTTAATAATGCACTCTTCCCTGCTGCGCTTCCACTGTTCGAGACTGAGAGCCCTACCCTCGTTCGTCGTAGACCTCTTTGGCTACCCTGACTGCATTGGCCGCCGTAGGCCAGCCAGCGTAAAAGGCCATATGTGTAATGATCTCCGCGATCTCGTCTTTTGTAACGCCGTTATCCAGCGCGCGGCCAATGTGGCCCTTCAGCTGATCCGTTCGGTACAGAGCCGTCAGTACGGCGACGACCATCAGGCTGCGGTCCCGCTTGGATAGCCCTGGCCTCTCCCATATGTCTCCGAACACCACATCGTTAGTCAGTTCCGCCAATTTAGGCGCAACCTCTTGCATGATATCTCTTGACGTTGTCATTAAGGTTCTCTCCTAATAAGTTTCGCCGCATCAAGTAATTTATTGGCGGCGTTGTATTTCCAGAATTTAACATAGGACTCCGCTAGGCGTACACTCGACAACAGCTATATGCGGTAGACCTTGGTAGCAGTGTCGTGGAACAGCGAGGCTCTTTCGGAATCCGAGTAGTCCTTGGACAGTCGCTTGAAGGCGTTGAACAGCACGTTGTACGAGCTAGACACCTTGTCCGGC